>JBFGHG010000630.1:0-3179 GCA_041578395.1 Acidobacteriota bacterium | reverse complement strand
CAGCCCCTGGTCATGATAGAGCGCAACAACGCCGTCGAACTCCCGGCGCAGCACCCGCCAAAAAATGGTATCAGGCGCGAAGGGGCCCTCGAAGGCAGCTCCATGGCGCGCGTTGAGTTGGTTGATGGCCGGCTCGACGATGCGTTTCTCTTCATCCCCGAAAAGGCCGTTCTCCGAGGCGTGGGGATTGAGCCCGCACACGGCCAGGCGCGGAGTCTCGAAGCCCAGCCGGCGCAGGGCGGCGGCGAAGAGGAGTCCCTGGGACACCAGTTCGCCGGACGACAGCCGGGACGGCACCTCGGCCAGCGGCAGGTGGGTGGTGGCCAGCATGACGTTGAGGCGGCGGGAGAAAAAGGCCATGCATCCGCGGGCGGGCGGGAACTTCGAGGCGATGAATTCGGTCTGACCCGGAAAGGAGAACCCGGCCTCGTGAAGGGCCAGTTTGTGCAGAGGAGCGGTGACCAGCAGCGGGGCGCCGCCGCCGCGGCAGAATTCCAGCGCGCCTTCCAGCGATCGCAGCGCATGCGAGCCCGACTCGGCGCCGGGTCGGCCCCAGGGAGGCGGGTAGGGGCAGGTTGCAATGGGGTGGAGGCGAAGCTGCTTCCAGTTCAGTCGCAGGCCCAGGTCCGAGGCCAGGGCGCGCAGGTACTCACCGTCGGCGAACAGATGCGGCTGCCAGTCCCACGGCTGCAGCCGGGCCATCGCCCGCAGTGTGACTTCGGGGCCGATCCCGTGCGGATCGCCGATCGATATCGCGACGCTGCGGGGCGCGCGGCCCCGCGTCACTCCTGTCCGTCTCCGAAAACGTTGTCCTCGTCCGCCTCGTTTTCCTTGTGGATGTATTTGATCACGTGCTTGGGGATCAGCAGGTTGGGGGCGGTTTCACGGTTCACCTTGATGCACCGCTTGTCGTACCATTCGATCACCCCGTGAATCTCCTCCCCATCGGTGAGTTTGACCACCATGGGCGTCTTGCCGGTCATTTGCTTGAGATAGTAGTACTGCTCGGCATTCGTCTGTTCGGGAGGAACCCGTTTTTTTTGAGCATTGGAGTATTTGGCCGGTCCGCTGTCCCTCATGTCCGTCAGCGACGGCCGAATGAGTTTACGATTTACCATGTTTCCCTCTTTGTCTCGCTACCCTCCTCAGAAGCCTCGGTGAGCTCCCATCCTCTTCTGCTGTGGAACAGACTCTTGCGAGAAGCTTGCGGAAATGACTCGCACCATTCTAGCACAGGAGGCCGTTTTGACAAACCCGAATCCCCTTTCTTAGACTGGGGAGGATGCGTTCGCGAAGCTGGCTCCTGGTGGGATTGCTGCTGCTGCTGGTACCGGTCTGGACGGCGGCCGGACAGCAGCGGAGCCGGCAGGACAAACCCAGGCTGATCCGTGACGACCGGATCACGGAGCCGGCCGAGCCGGAGGCGGTGACTCCCGACCCCAACGAAGCCCGGCGCAACATCCAGGTCGGCGATTTCTACTTCAAGAAAGGGAACCTGGCCGCGGCCCGCGAACGCTACCGCGAGGCCATCAAGTACGGACCCGCCATCGCCGACGGCTACGAAAAGCTGGTCGAGACCCTGCGGCGCCTGGACGACGCGGAGGCGGCCATCGAGACCTGCCGCCTCTTCCTGAAGGTCAACCCCAACTCCGACCGCGCCGAGCAGTTCCGCAAGAAGCTGGAGGAACTGGAAAAAGGGGCCTGACCCCGCAGTTCCCTGCTCCGGGAAATCCGTGAATCCTCAGTGCCGCCTCTCGTAGGCCCGGATCTCGTCTTCGTGCTGCAGGGTGAGGCCGATGTCGTCGAGTCCCTCCAGCAGGCAGCGGCGGCGGAAGGGGTCCACCTGGAAGGAGAAGTGCAGGCCGGCGCCGTCCGAGACGGTCTGCTGCACGAGGTCGACCTCGAGCCGGTATCCCGGCCGTGACTCCGCCGCCTCCATCAGCTGCCGGACGTCCGGCTGCTCGAGCTGGACCGGGAGCATCCCGTTCTTGAAGCAGTTGTTGTAGAAGATGTCCGCGAAGGACGGGGCGATAATCGCGCGGAAGCCGTAGTCCTCGAGGGCCCAGGGGGCGTGTTCGCGCGAGGAGCCGCAGCCGAAGTTGGGGCCCGTCAGCAGGACCGAGGCGCCCTGGAAGCGCGGCCGGTTCAGCTCGAAGTCGGGCCGTGGGTTGCCGGCGCCGTCGAAGCGCCAGTCGTGGAAGAGGAAGCGGCCGAAGCCGGTCCGCTCGATCCGCTTCAGGAACTGCTTGGGGATGATCTGGTCGGTGTCGACGTTGACGCGGTCCAGCGTAGCCACCAGACCGGCGTGGCGGCGGAAGGGGCGCATCAGGAGTCGGGCTCCCATTGCCGCAAATCGACGAAGTGTCCCGTCACCGCCGCGGCCGCCGCCATGGCGGGACTGACCAGGTGGGTGCGCCCTCCCCGGCCCTGCCGCCCTTCGAAGTTGCGGTTGGAGGTGGAGGCGCAGCGCTGTCCCGGGTGCAGGATGTCGGGGTTCATCCCCAGGCACATGCTGCAGCCCGACTCGCGCCACTCGAAGCCGGACTCGCGGAAGATCCGGTCCAGGCCCTCCCGCTCGGCCTGGGCCTTGACCTGCTGCGACCCCGGGACCACCATGGCCTGCACCGAGGGGGCGACCTTTCGTCCCCGCACCACGGCCGCCGCCTGCCTCAGGTCCTCGATGCGCGAGTTGGTGCAGGAGCCGATGAAGACGCGGTCCAGACGAACGTCCAGCAGAGGCATGCCCGGCTCCAGGCCCATGTACTCCAGCGCCCGGCGGGCCGCTTTGCGGGCGTTCTCGTCGGGCATCGATTCGGGGTCGGGGACGGTCCCGGTCACGTCGGTGACCATGCCCGGGCTGGTCCCCCAGCTGACCTGGGGGGCGATCTCGGAGACGTCGATGGCGACGGTCCGGTCGAACGAGGCGCCCGGATCGGTCGCCAGCCGGCTCCAGCGCTCGACGGCCTCCTGGAACTGCTTGCCCCGCGGGGCGTAGCGGCGTCCCTCCAGGTAGGCGAAGGTGGTCTGGTCGGGCGCGATCAGACCGGCCCGGGCCCCGGCTTCGATCGACATGTTGCAGACCGTCATCCGCTCTTCCATGCTCAGGTCGCGAATGGCCTGGCCGCGGTATTCGATCACGTGCCCGGTGGCGCCGTCCGTCCCGATGGTCCGGATCAGGT
>JBFGHG010000629.1:0-3180 GCA_041578395.1 Acidobacteriota bacterium | reverse complement strand
CTGGCGGGAACGGCGGTAGGCGAAGACGGCAGCGAGCTGGGGTCGATGGGGGTGGCGGTGGGAGACTACGACCGCGACGGCGACCTGGACCTGTTCGTGACCAACTTCTCCGAGGAGTACAACACCGTCTACCGCTACGACCAGGAGTTCACCTACACCGATGCCTCCTTCGCCAGCCGCTCCGCCGAATCCAGCTTCCCCTACGTGGGCTGGGGCGCGGAGTTCTTCGACTACGACAACGACGGCTGGCTGGACCTGTTCGCCGTCAACGGACACGTCTATCCCCAGGTGGACGGGGCCTCGATCGGCACCACCTACGCCCAGCGCAAGCTCTTTTACCGCAACAACGGCGACGGGACCTTCGCCGAGACCGCCGCCCAACTGGGCGGGCCCTGGGTCGAGGACCGGGTGAGCCGGGGCTCGGCCGTGGGCGACGTCGACAACGACGGCGACCTGGACCTGGTCATCAACGACCTGGACGGGGCGCCCATGCTGCTGAGAAACGACGGCGGCAACCGGCGCAACTGGCTGCGGGTGAAGCTGTCCGGCAAGGGGAAGAACCCCTTCGCGCTGGGGGCGCGGGTGCGGGTCACGGCGGGCGATTTGGTGCAGGTTGGAGAGGTCCGCTCCGGCGCCAGCTACCTGTCGCACAACGACCTGCGCCTGCACTTCGGCCTGGGTGAGCGGGAGAAGGTCGACTCGATCGAGGTGTGGTGGCCCGGCGGCGGGATGGAGCGCCTGGAAGAGGTCGAGGTCAACCGCCAGGTCGAGATTCGCCAGCAGTAGCTTCCTTCACTCGCAAACTCGCAGCCGGCCGGGCCCGAACCGCAGCTTCCACTGGTTTCCGTCTGGGCTGTAGAGCAGGGCGTGGCGCGAACTCCGGTAATCTTCGGAGCCACTGAGCAGCACCCAGACTTCGTCGTCCCGGAAGGCGAAACGTACGCCCAGCGGGCGGAACCCGTCGAACCGGACGTGGCGGGCCAGCTTCCACTGAGGCGCGGAGGGAGCGGGCTGTCCGACCAGCAGCGCGGATTCCTCGTGCCGCTGCTCGTCGAGCAGCCACAACCAGGGGCGCCCGCGGCCGTCGACCCCCAGTTTTCCCGGCAGCCGACTCGAGGGCAGCTCCAGGGGAGTCAGATCCGCTCCATCCAGCCGCCAGGCGGGGTCGGCGAACGATCCCAGGAAGGGGAACAGGTAAGCGCCGCCGTCCCGCTCCCAGTGAAGCCGGTAGGCGTACCGAGTCGGAACGCGGGTCACCGCCTCCCAGTTCCACGACTCGGGGTCTCCCCGGTACAGGCCGAGCTGACTGGCCTCGGAGGCGAGCAGCCAGAACACCCCGTCGGCGGCGATGGTCAAGGAAAAGGGGCCGCGCATCCCCTCGGGCAGGTCGCGGCAGGCCCAAGTGGTCCCGTCCTCGCTCGAGCGGCAGAGGAAGGGCCGTTCGAGGTTTCCACCGGCAGCGGTCTTGGACGCCCCGAGCAGCCACGGCTGCCGTTCCCATCTCAACTGGATGCGGACCAGACCCAGTGGCCCTTCCCGCGGCTCGCCGGCGCTCCAGGAGAGGGGCTGCCGCCGCCAGGTCGCGCCCGCGTCCCGGGTTGCGTAGACCTGCCCGTCGATGCTCAGGAGCCAGCCGTGCCCATCGTCGCGAAAGACGGCGTCGAAGACGTCGAAGCGGCTGGGATCTTCAGTGTCGAACCCGGCCTTCGACAACCCGGCATTGAGGCAGGTCCAGCTCGACCCCCCGTTGGTGCTGCGGTACAGGCCGTCCTCGCCCGCCATCCAGAGGGTGTCCGTGCCCTTCACGGCGAAGTAGCGAACGATGCTGTCCCCGACCCGCCCGGGGCGGCTGGCGGCGGCAGTCTCCACCCCGGCTGGGAGCAGCAGGGCCAGGCAACAGGTCAGGACGGCAGACCGGTCAGTGAAACGCCACACTCACGAAGACTCCACGATCCGGAACTTCAAGACCTGCTCGTCGCTGGCGCCGGCGATCCGGTCGGTGACCGCGATCCGCATCTGGTAGAGGCCCGGCTCGAGCGGCTGCGTATTGAGCATGGACCCGGCGAAGAAGCGGTCCGAGTAGCGGTGCAGCAGCCGGTGCAGGTCGCGGAAGGGGAGGGGAATCGGGTTGCCGTCCTTGAACAGTTCGAGCTGCAGGTCCAGGTCCGGCTCCAGCGTCTGCTGGTCCGCCGTGACGTTGTACACCTCGAAGTAAAAGCCGAGGGGCTGGCCGCGCTGGAAGCGGTTGTCGGCGGCCGGGTAGACCTTGACGGAGGCGAAGACGAAGGGATCGCTGATGAACTCTCCGACGCTGGCCGGCTGCACCCGGTCGGCCAGGATCACCGGGCTCAGCCGCAGTTCGGTGCTCCCGGAAGGCTCCGGCACGTGGATGCCGCGCTCCAGCGTCCCGATCTTGCCGCCGTAGGTGTCCTTCACCACCGCCACCAGCTTGTAGCGGCCCGGTGCCAGCGGTATGCCCCGCTGGTACACGGAGCCATGAGCCTGTTGCTGTCCGGCGCGGCGGGTCAGCACCACCTCGTCGTCGAAGGCGTACACCTTGCGGCGGGTCATCGTCTCCACGCGGCCGTAGACGTTGAGCGTGGCGATCTCGGATTCGCCGCTGGGCCGGAAGGTGAACTCCGAGCTGTCGAAAAACCAGGTGACCGGCACCAGGTAGTCCTGGCTGGTGATCTGGATCAGGTCGTGGCGGACCTGGAACGGCAGCTGGTTGTAGTACAGCTGCACGTCCACGATCCCCTCCAGGTCCTTGAACTTGATCTCCGGGGCGGCCTGCAGCATGGTGTAGCGCCGCAGCCGTTCGAACAGCTCGTCCTTCTGCGAGAACGTGCGCAAGGGGTTGCCTCCGCGGCGGCTGGCGAAGTTGGCCATGGTGCGCGTGCCGATGCGCTCCGCCTTCGTGGCCCCGCCCAGCCGCTCCGCCTCGGTCAGCCCCAGTCCGGGAACCCAGAGGAAGGCGTCCTTGTCCATCTCGTCGCGCGCCAGCACGTAGTGGCCGCTCATCGTCTTGTCGACGAACTCGACTTCGATGCCGTCGCCGATCCCCTCCAGGTGGCGGTAGTACCAGAGCTGCCAGGCGAAGGTGGTGGTGACGCCCCCCCCGTCCCGGCCCGGCCGGTAGTACTGCTCTCCCTGGTCGTGGTGCTCGATCGAGTCGGGCGG
>JBFGHG010000628.1:0-3182 GCA_041578395.1 Acidobacteriota bacterium | reverse complement strand
GGCGCTGCTGGAGGAGCTGGACGGGATGGTGCTCCGCTGGGGCGGGCGGGTCTACCTGGCCAAGGACGCGCGGCTGTCGCGGGAAAACTTCGAGCGCATGTACCCGGACCTGGACGAGTGGCGGGAGATTCGCCGCCGGGTGGACCCGGAAGGCCGTTTCTCCTCGGATCTGGCTCGCCGCCTTGGTCTTTCCGGGTAGGCTCCGCCGGACCCCGGTGGTAGGCTCTGCCGGATGGAGAAGGTACTGATCCTGGGAGCGACCTCCGCGATCGGGCGGGCGCTGGCGGACCGGCTGGCGGCCCGCGGCGACCGGCTGCTGCTGGCGGGGCGCTCGGAGGAGGAATTGCGCCGGCTGGCCGCCGACCTTCGCATCCGCCACTCGGCCCGGGTCGAGCCGCTGACGCTGGACGCCCTCGACTTCTCCAGCCACGAGTCCTTCGTCCGCCGGGCCGTGGAGCGGCTGGAGGGGCTGGACGGGGTCGTCTGGCTGATCGGCCAACTCGGCACCCAACCCGCGGACAGCCACGACCCCGACGCCGCCCGCCGCCTGATCGAGAGCAACTTCACCGCGGCCGTCTCGCTGCTGGCGCCGCTGGCCAACCACCTCGCCGAGCAAGGTTCCGGATTCATCGTCGGCTTTTCCTCGGTGGCGGGTGACCGGGGACGGCAGAGCAACTACGCCTACGGCGCGGCCAAGGGGGGGCTGTCGCTCTACCTGCAGGGCCTGCGCAATCGCCTGGACGCGAAAGGGGTGCGCGTCTACACCGTCAAACCCGGCTTCGTGGACACCGCCATGACCTACGGGATGAAGGGCCTGTTCCTGGTGGCTTCGCCCCAGCGCGTGGCCGAATCCACGCTGCGCCTGCTGAAGCGGTCCGCGGGGGTCCACTACGTGCCCTGGTTCTGGCGCCCGATCCTGTGGATCATCCGCCTGATCCCGGAGCCGATTTTCAAGAGGTTGCCGCTATGAGCCTGACCCTGTCCGAGAGCGCCGCCCTGATCGTCGGAAAACTGCTGGGGATCAAGCCGGACGAGCAGCTGGCCATCGTCTGCGACCCGAAAAGCGATGTCGAAATGGCCCGGGCGCTGGGCGCCGCCGCCGAGGGAGCGGGCGCCGAGTGGACCGTCCTGGAGATGCCGCTGCGGCCCCGCGAGCGCTCCAACGAACTGACCCCGGTCATCGAGCGGGCGCTGGAGGGGGCCGATTGCATGATCGGCCTGACCGGCGCCTGCGGAGCGCCCACGTATTCGTCGGCGGTCAAGCAGCTCTACAACCGGAAGACCCTGCGCGGGATGTCGATGGTCTTCCGCAACCGAAAGCACTTCACCGAGGGGGGAGCGCTGGCCGACTACGACGCGCTGCACCGCGACGGCCTCCAGCTGCGGTCCCTGTGGGAAGCCGGGCGGGTCATGCGCATCACCACCCCCGCCGGTACCGACATCCAGGCCCCCATCGCGCACGATCACGTCGTGCTGGAGTGCGGCTTCGCCACTGAAGCCGGCCAGGAGGCGGCCTTCTCCGACGGCGAGGTCTCCAGCCGGCCGCTGGAGGAAGAAGCGGAAGGGACGATCGTGGTGGACGGCCCGGTCTGCTACCTGGGCGTCCCCTCCTCCCCCATCAGGCTCGAGGTCCGCCGGGGCCGGGTCACCGGCTGTGAGGGCGGCTCGCCGGAGGCCGAGCGGCTGCGGGAAATCCTCGAGACCATCGAAAACGCCGACAACATCGCTGAGTTCGGGATCGGCCTGAACCCGGCCTCCCGGCGAAACGGCGACTTCGAGGAGGAGAAGAAGGCCCGCGGGCTGGTGCATATCGCGCTGGGCGACAACGTCTTTTACGGCGGGGCGACCCGCTGCGGAGTCCACATGGACATGGTCCTGTACGCCCCCACAGTCACGCTGGACGGCCGCCTGCTCGTCGACGCGGGAACGGTCCGCCTGGACTGAGAAACTCGCCTTTCCAACAAAAAATCTTCCAACCTCAAAAAAGTGTTTACGGCCCGGCGGATTTGGCCGTAC
The DNA here is from genome assembly GCA_041578395.1 of Acidobacteriota bacterium. Classification (GTDB taxonomy): domain Bacteria; phylum Acidobacteriota; class UBA6911; order RPQK01; family JANQFM01; genus JBFGHG01. The sequence goes on along the minus strand of JBFGHG010000628.1, from coordinate 1,166 downwards.
CATGCACCCGGAAATTCGATCCATGACAGCCGTGGACCGGGCAACCGGGTACGACGGCTTTGGCCTCGCTCTCGATGAGGCGCTTTGGGCTGATTCGCTCCCGGCCTCGCGCCGGGCGCAACCTGTTGGCTGTTTGGGCTGTAGACCGGCCCCGCCGCCGGGGCCGATCGGGGAGGTTGCCATGGCCCGCTCGTCCTTCCGGATTTCCTTCGTTTTCCTCGTTCTCTCGATCCTCTCGCTGACCGGCGTCTGGGCCCAGAAGGGCACGGCCCAGCTGGAGGGCGTGGTCCGCGACAACACGGGAGGCGTCATTCCGGGCGTTTCCATCGTGGTCCTGAACACCGGGACCGGGATCGCGCGCGAGACGCTCAGCAACGACGCCGGCAATTACGTCTTCCCCGCCCTGCCGGCGGGACTGTACACGCTGACGGCCGAAATCGACGGCTTCAGGAAGGCGGTCGTCAACAACCTCAAGCTGGACGTCGCCGCCACCGTCGCTCAGGACCTCACCCTGGAAGTGGGCGACATCGCCGACGAAGTCACCGTCACGGCCGCCAGCGTCGGCCTGGTGCAGACCACCACCGCCGACGTCGCGGACACCGTCAACGAGACCACCGTCAAGACGCTGCCCCTGAACGGCCGCAACCCGCTCGAGCTGGTGCAGCTGCAGGCGGGCGTGGCCGGGGTGCAGCTGCAGAGCGAGCAGGGATCGGCCTCCGATCAGGGCACCAACTACGCCGGACTGGGGGTCAACGGCGCCCGGGCGGTCAACAACGCCGTCTATCTGGATGGCGTGGACATCACCAACTCGGAGTTCGGCACGGGCGCCGGCATCAACATTGGCACCGACATCACGCAGTCAGTGGACGCCATCGAGGAGTTCCGGGTGATCTCGCTGAACCCGACCGCGGAGTTCGGCAAGAACTCGGGGATGCAGATCGAGATCGTGACCAAGTCGGGCACCAACGACTTTCACGGCAGCCTCTACGCCTTCCACCGCAACGACGTCGTCAACGCCAACCGCTTCTTCAACAACATGCTGGGCCTGGAGCGCCCCAAACTGCTCCGTAACCAGTTCGGCGGCAGCATAGGCGGTCCCGTGCGGGTGCCCGGCTACGACGGCCGCAACAAGACCTTCTTCTTCTTCAGCTGGGAGGGCTTCCGGG
>JBFGHG010000627.1:0-3186 GCA_041578395.1 Acidobacteriota bacterium | reverse complement strand
CCACCTCGATCGGCTACGCCAGCGACGGATTCGCCGTGACCTTTCTGGATGCCTCGGGGACTTCGCTGGAACTGGAGCGTGACGCCTCCGGGCGGATCCTGAGCCAGCGCGTCGCGGGAGGGCCGGCCACCCGCTTCGAATACGATCCGGCGGGCCGCCTCACCGCCGTGCAGCCGCCGGACCGGCCCGCTCACCGCTTCACACTCTCGGCGACGGGCCAGCCGCTCGAGTACCGGCCTCCCGACGTCGGGGAGGAGAGCGCGATTGCATACTCGTACGACGCGGACGGGCTGCTGGCCCGGGTCGTGCAGGCGGGCGGCACGGAACTTCAGCTGGGCCGCGACGCGGCGGGCCGTCTGAGCAGCGTCTCGACGAGCCGGGGGACTCTCCGGTTCGAGTGGCTGGCAGGCGGGCGCCTGGCGGTCGCCGAGGCCGTGTCGGGTCAGCGCACCGAAATCGAGTACGACGGTGCACTGCCGGTCCGCTTCCGGCAGCTGGGGGAGGCGGCCGGCAACGTGGGGGTGGCGTTCGACGCCAACTTCCGTGCCGTGGCCCGGACCGTCAACGGGGACTCGCTCGCCTTTGCCTACGACCGGGACGGACTGCTGGTGCAGGCCGGCGACCTCGGGCTGCAGCGCTCGCCCGCGCATGGCGGGGTGACTGCAGCGTCGCTGGGCGCCCTGACCGAGGAGCTGGAGACCGATTCCTTCGGCCAGCTGTCCGCGCAGCGGCTCTGGTTCGAGAACGCGCGGCTGTACTCGGCCGAATCGACCCGTGACCCGCTGGGCCGCCTGACCCGCAAGGACGAGGTAATCCTCGGAGAATCCAGCTCGTACCGCTACCGCTACGATGCCCAGGGGCGGCTCTCGGAGGTCGACCGTGACGGCGAAAGCTGGCTGCGTCTCGAGCTGGACGCCAACGGCAACGTGACCCGCTACCACCGTCCGGAAGGCCCCACCGACGCCGTCTACGACGCCCAGGACCGGCAGCTCGGCTACGGAGCGACCCTCTTCGAATACGCCCCCACGGGCCACCTCCGCCGCGAATCGCGACCCGGTGCGGAGGTACTCTACGAATACGACGAGATGGGGAGCCTGCTGGGGGTCGAACTGGCGGACGGGCGGAGAATCCAGTACCGCGTGGACGCCTTCGGCCGCCGCATCGCCCGCAGCGTGGACGGCACGGTCGTCCAGCGTTTCCTGTACGCCGACGGCTCCCGCCCGGTCGCGGAACTGGACGGGGAGGGCGCCGTCCTCTCGCGCTTCGTCTACGGGACCCGGCCGGAGATCCCCGAGTACATGATCCGGCAGGGCCGCCGCTACCGCATCCTCAGCGACGAGCAGGGGAGCCCCCGCCTGGTGGTGGAAGCGGACTCCGGGATGGTGGTACAACGCCTCGACTACGACCCCCTGGGCCGGATTCTGCTGGACACCAACCCCGGCTTTCAGCCCTTCGGGTTCGGAGGTGGGCTGGCCGACTCCGACACGGAGCTGGTCCGGCTGGGTGCGAGGGACTACGACCCGCGCACGGGCCGCTTCACGGCCCGCGATCCCCTGCTGTTCGCCGGGGGAGAGACGAATCTGTACCGCTACGCCCTGGGAGACCCGGTCAACCGGCGCGACCCGGAGGGACTGGCGGTCCCAGTGATCATCGGAGGGGCGGCCGCGGGAGCTGCGGTCAACGTGGCGGTCACGGTGGGTTTCGCCTGGCTCACGGGACAGGACGTGACGTGGCAGATGGTCGGCAACGCGGCCTTGAGCGGAGCCATCGCCGGCGCCTTCGGGGCCCTGGCGGGCCCTGCCGGCGGGACGCTCAGCCGGTGGGTGACCGGGAAGGTGGGAACGGCGCTGCGCGAGTACATCGGAGTCGCACTCTCCGCCGGCGGCTCCCTGGTAGGCCAATGGGTGGCCAACCACCTCACCGGCGACCACTCCATCAACCCGTGCATCTCCGGACTCGCCGGCGGACTGGGAGGGGCGGCGGCCAACCAGGCCGCCAACAATCCGTACGTGCTGCGATCTTTGAAACAGGTGCTCAACCAGGGGCCGGGCTTGCGAAACACCCTCACGGCTGCGAATCGGACGGGCCAGCAGACCTACCTGGGAGCGGCCGTCTCCGCCGGCGTGTCCGGTGCGGCGACATCCTCCGCCGGCTTTTTCTAGGGTATGCGGAGGTTCGCAATCCCGGGCCGTTTTCGGTAGTGTAGAGGCGCCTTCCGCCGACGGCTCCCGGCGGCGGGCGCAGGGAGCCCACTATGAACGACCGGCCCGTCGAGAATCTGCGCGTTCACTTCTACGGCACGCAGGGGAGCGGCTCCGTCTTCCCCTCCAGAAGGGAACGCCGCGACCTGCGGGAGCTGATGGAGTACGAGCTGCTGCAGGCGGTTTTTCAGGACCTGGAACAGTTCCGCGACTCGAACGGGCGCGTCAGCTTCGACCCGGAAGAAGTGCTGGGCGGGCCCTTGAAAAAGAACACCTTGCTGGACTACCGACGCAAGTTCCAGCTGCCCGAACCCCGCGTCTACGGGGGCTGGACCACCTGCGTCTGGGTGGAGACCGCCGACGGCCACGACATCGTACTGGACTGCGGCAGCGGCTTCCGCAACTGCGCCGCCCATCTGCAGGAGAAATGGGCCGACCGGCCCGAGCGGCACCTGCACGTCTTCGGCAGCCACTCCCACCTGGACCACACCGAGGGATTCGACCAGGCGGCCGTCTGCTTCGACCCCCGCAACACGCTCCACATCTACGGCAACCGGCAGTTCCTCTTCGCGCTGGACGGCTACCTGGGGATCTTCAGCCGCCAGGTGAAGGACGAGGTGCGGGGCGTTCAGACCCCCATTTTCTACGCCATGATGCCCGCCCGCTTCGAAGCCCGCGAGCTGGTGGCGGCCGGGTCGGAAGGGGAAAGCGGCTTCGGCGCGCAGGGGCAGCACGACCTCGCAACGCCGCTGCAACTGGGAAAGACCACCATTCAGGCCCTCGAGGTCTATCACCCCGCCCCCTGCCTGGCTTACCGGATCGAACGCAACGGCAAGGCGTTCCTGTTCTGCACCGACCACGAACTGCGCCACGGGCCGGATGACGAGGACGCCCGCCAGCGGGCGAGTCTGGAGGCCGAAGAGCGGGTCGTCCATTTCGCCCGGGGCGTCGATCTGATGTACCGGGACGCCCAGTACTGGCGGGT
>JBFGHG010000626.1:0-3191 GCA_041578395.1 Acidobacteriota bacterium | reverse complement strand
GGGTTTTGGCTCTGGAGGCGGCCCGCCGCATCCCCGGGGTCGAGGGCGCCCGGCAGGCGGTAGAGTGGGACGGGGACAATCCGGAGTTCCACGCCCGCCTGGCCCGCTACCGGCAGAGCCGCCTGGACATGCTCGACCCGGCTGCGGCCGGGCGCGACTGGGAACGGGCCCTGGAACTGAATCCCCACTACTGGCTCTACTGGCTGGAATACGGCCGCCACCTGGAAATGGCGGGCCGGGCGGAGGAAGCGGAGGCTGCGCTGGGCCGCGCCATCCGCCTGAGTCCCCGCAACGCGAGGTACCGCTGGGCGCTGGCGAACTTCCACGTCCGGCAGGGAGACCTGGAGCAAGCCCGCCCCGCGCTGCGTGCCGCCCTGCAGCTGGACGACACCTACCTGGCGCCCACGGCCCAGTTGCTGCTGAGCCTGGGGGTCTCCGTGGAGGCCCTGGATTCGGTCTGGCCCGATCGGGCTCGAGCCCGCTGGCTCCTGTTCGAGTTCCTGCTCGGGAACTGGGATCGCGCCACGGCCGTCTGGGGACCGGAGGTGTTCGACCGCCAGTGGGAACAGCTGCTGTCGAAAGAGCCGGCGGAGGGTGGGCCGGAGCCGTGGCAACTCACTCCCTACCTGCAGTTGCTGCTGGAGCAGGGCCGTCCCGCGCAGGCCCGCGCCGGATGGCAGGCTCTGATGAAGTGGCTGGGCCACGTCGAACCCGACTTCTCCAGCGGGGCCGAGGCCGTCTGGAACGGGGGCTTCGAACGGGACCCGGCGGGAGAGCCGTTCGACTGGCAGGTCCAGACTGCGCCGGCGTTCGAAATCCGCTTCGCGCGCCGCGAGGGGGTGGGGGGCTCGGCGGCCCTCCGCGTCCGCTTTCCCGGGCGGCAGAACCCGGAGTTCCGGCAGCTGAGGCAGACGATCGTGGTCCAGCCGGGCCTCGCCCACTGGTTGGAATTCTGGGCGCGGACCGAGAATTTCCGGTCCGACGGGGAGTTCCGCTGGGAGGTGCGGGATCCCGCCCGGGAATGGGCCGTGGCCGGTCCCCCCGTGGGACAGACCCGGGGATGGGAGCGGTTCGCCGTGCGCTTCGCCCCCCCGGCCGCCAGCCGGGTGCTCGAGATCCGCCTGCAGGGCCGGCCGGCCGGCCGGTCCCTCCACCGCCTGGACGCCGTTCTCTGGGTGGACGGAGTGAGCGTCCGGCCGGCGCAGCAGGATTGAGGCCTGCGGGTCGGCCAACCCCGTGTTAGAATCTCGGCGGCGAGGGCCTGATTCGAATGCGGTGTTCGGTGTGCGGGTCGAAGGACGGAATGCGGCTCTCCCACGGAGAGAACTTCTGGGAGGCCCGCCTCTACCCGTGGTTCGGATTCCGGCCTTGCCGCTGTCTCGCCTGCGGAGACCGGTCGGTGCGGTTCGCCCTGTTTTCGAAACCGTCCCTACGGCGAAAGAAACGGAGGGTGCGGCACCGGCGCCGCCGGCCGGAGGAGGCTGAATTCCCGGCGGAAGACCGGTCTCGGCTGGAGCACCAGACCCTGGTGGCTCAGTTGCGGCGCGCCGAGGACGAATCGCAGCCGCCCGCCGGAAAAGTCCGGGAAGCGCGCCTGGTCGAACACAACGAATCGGATGACTTCTGAGAAGAGCTGTTTCTTCGCCATTCTCCTGCTGCTGCTTCCGCTCGCTTCAGCGGGCCTGGCGGCTCAGAGCGGAACGCTGGTGGTGCGGGCGGCCCCGGGCTCGGCGGTGTTCTGGGAAGGACAGCGGCTGGGGACCGTGCCGGACTCCGGTTCCCTGACGATCCGGGGCATCCCGGCGGGCCGCTACCAGCTGGGTTTGCGCCGTGACGGGCAGCCCTCGCTGACCGAGACGGTGGCGGTGGTCGCCGGACGGCAGGAGGTCTCTTTCGGCCTGCCGCAAGCCGAGCTGGCCGGAGCAGCTGGCGGCCCCGCGCCTTTCCGCCGTTCCCCAGCCCCTGCGGCGCCTGCTGCCGGGGCACCCGCCACGGCCTCCAACCTGCCCGCGGCCGCGGCTCCCGCCGAGCCTCCCGGGAAGCCCTCGCCCTCGGGGGAAGGGCCGCGCCGGCAGGAGCACCGGGCGGAGTCCGAAGGGCCTGCCGCCACCGCCGGCCGCTGGGACCGGGAACCGGCCGATCCCCGGGTGAGCCGCCAGACCGCCGGACCGGAGGAGCTGCCCTGGATCCCGCTGCTGCTCATCACCGGGGTCCTGGTCTGGCTGGCCGCGCTGCTCAGAAAGCGCCGCCCCGAGCCGGAGCCGGAGGCCCCCTGGAGCGCCGAATTCTTCACCGTCCAGCCGCCTGCCGGGAGAGGCCCGGCCCCCGGGGCGGCGGCCCGCCGGGATCCGTTTCTGGAGGCCCTCGAGCAGGGGGAATCGGCCCTCGAATCGAAGCCCCCGCCTCCCTCCACCCAGGACCCGGTGATCGACATCGAGTCCCGCCCGGTCTCCGAGGACGAACGCGAATCGTGAGCGCCACCCTGGCGGCCCTGTCGACGGTACTGGTTCTGGCGACGGTGGTGGGAGTGGAGCCCGCCGGGCTGCGGCTCGACCGGGGCCTGATCGACGGCCTGCGGCCGGGCGACACCGGGGCCGTCTACTACGTCCTCTCGGTGGGGGAACGGCCGGTGAGGATCGAGGCGGGCCGCGCGCGCCTGCGCGAGTGCGGCGACGACTGGGCGCTGGCTGCGGTCGAGACCGAGGCGGAGATCTACACCGGCTTCCGGGTGGAGTTTCAGGTGGAGCCCGGGCGGCAGAGCCCGGCCGCCCTGCTGGAACTGGCCAACCAGCGCGCCGCTTCGGGACGCTACGCGGCCGCCCTCGCTTACCTCACCCGGGTCGCGGAGATGATCCCCGACGACCCCCTGGTCGCCCGGCGGCTGGAGGCGGTGCGGGCGGCGCTTCGGGGCGGGGAAATCCCCCGCGAAGCTCCGGGGCCGCCTGCCGCCGAGGAGTCCGCCGACCCCACGGCCCCGCCCTCTGCACCCGCCGACGCTCCCGCGCCCGAGGTGGCGGGCGCGCCGCTGCTGCAGATCCCCGTGGGCCGGCACTGGATCGGAGAGCCGGCCGGCCGGGCGCGCTTCTACAACCAGCGGCCGCGCTTCGAGTTGCGCCTGCCCGGGTTCGAGATCGACCGGCGTCCGGTGACGGCGGAGGAGTTCGAGCAGCTGCTGGGCCGTCCACCCGGGG
>JBFGHG010000625.1:0-3212 GCA_041578395.1 Acidobacteriota bacterium | reverse complement strand
GCCCTCTCCTGAGTCCGGAATGACGGCAAGGATGCCCGTCCCACGGGGATCGTCTATAATCTGGAGTTTTATCTGCGGCGCGAGGACGACCATGGAGAGTCTGGGAACACTCGAACGAACCCTGTATTGCGGCCAGGTGGGGGAGCAGCACGTCGGACAACGGGTCACCGTGATGGGCTGGGCGGACCGGCGGCGGGACCTGGGCAACCTCATCTTCCTGGATCTGCGCGACCGCGAAGGGATCGTCCAGGTGGTCGTGAATCCCTCTCGCCCGGAAGCCCTCGAGAAGGCCAAACAGGTGCGGGCCGAGTACGTGCTGGCCGTGACCGGGACCGTGGTCGAGCGGGCCGCCGATACGGTCAACCCGGAGCTGCCCACCGGGACCGTGGAGGTGTTGACCGAGCAGCTGCACGTCCTGAACGCCGCCCAGACCCCTCCCTTCCCGGTCAACGAGCACACCGACGCCGCCGAGGACACCCGCCTGCGCTACCGCTTCCTGGACTTGAGGCGCGCCCGGCTGCAGCGCAACCTGCGGCTGCGCCACCAGATCGCGCTGGAGGTGCGCAAGCAGCTGGACGAGGACGGTTTCCTGGAGATCGAGACGCCGTTTTTGACCCGCTCCACGCCCGAGGGCGCCCGCGACTTCCTGGTGCCCAGCCGGCTGCACGCCGGGCATTTCTACGCGCTGCCCCAGTCGCCGCAGATCTTCAAGCAGATCCTGATGATCTCCGGCTTCGACCGTTACTTCCAGATCGTCCGCTGCTTCCGCGACGAGGATTTGCGGGCCGACCGGCAGCCCGAGTTCACTCAGGTGGACATCGAAATGTGCTTCCCGCAGCCGGAGCACGTGTTCGACCTGGTGGAGCGGACGCTGGTGCGCGTTTTCCGCCTGGCGGGAGTCGAAGCCCCGCGGCCCTTTCCCCGACTGGGCTTCGACGAGGCGGTCTCCCGCTTCGGCACCGACCGGCCCGACACGCGCTTCGGCCTGGAGCTGGTGGACGTCGGCGAAGTCTTCCGGGAGACGCCCTTTCAGATCTTCGCAAAAATCCTGGCGGAAGGCGGCGCGATCAAGGGCATTGCCGTGCCCGGTGCCGCGTCCTATTCGCGAAAGCAGCTGGACCTGCTCACGGAGTTCGTGCAGGGCCAGGGTGCGCAGGCGCTCAGCTGGATTCGCCGCGGGCCGGAAGGATGGAAGAGTTCCCTGCCCAAGGTGGTCCCGGAAACTCAGCTGGAGGCGGCGGCCGAGGCGGCCGCGCTGGCCGAGGGGGACCTGCTGGCGATGGTGGCCGGCAAACCGGCCGTGGTGCACTCCGCCCTGGCCGCCTTGCGGCTGCACCTGGGCCGCGAACTGAGCCTGATTCCCGACAGTCACGCCTTCCTGTGGGTGCAGGACTTTCCGCTGATGGAGTGGGACGAGCAGGAGCAGCGCTACTACTCGCTGCACCACCCCTTCACCTCCCCCAAAGACGAGGACGTAGCGCGGCTCGAGGACGACCCCGCCGGCGTGCGCGCCAAGGCCTACGACGTGGTCTGGAACGGGTTGGAGATCGGCGGCGGTTCGATCCGAATCCACCGGCCCGAATTGCAGCAAAGAGTCTTCCAGGTGCTGGGCATCGGTCCGGAAGAAGCCGAGGCGAAGTTCGGCTTCCTGCTGGAGGCGCTGCGCTACGGCGCCCCACCGCACGGCGGGATCGCTCTGGGACTGGACCGGATCGCCATGCTGCTGGCGGGAGAGAGTTCGATCCGCGACGTGATGGCTTTCCCCAAGACGGCCCGGGGCCTGGACCTGATGTGCGGCGCCCCCTCCCCGGTGGACGACCGCCAGCTGCGGGAGCTGCACATCAAAGTCACGGACTGAAGCGTATCAGGCCGGAATCGCGGGCAGGGATGCCCGCGCCACTTCAATCGGCGCCTTGGTAGGTGATCCGGTAGATGACGCCCGCCTTGTCGTCGGAGACCAGCAGCGAGCCGTCGGGCAGTTCCAGCAAGTCCACCGGGCGACCCCAGGCGTCCTCGCCCTGCAGCCAGCCCTCGGCGAACACCTCGTAGCCGGCCGCCTCGTGCGGGTTCTCCAGCCGGACCAGCGTGATCCGGTAGCCGAGCGGGACCGACCGGTTCCAGGAGCCGTGCTCGGGGATGAAGATCTGGTGGCGGTACTCGGCCGGGAACATCTCGCCCCGGTAGAACTTCATCCCCAAGGCCGCCACGTGCGGGCCCAGGGCCTGGGCGTTGGGGACGAACTCGCCGCAGCTGCGCTTGGAGCCGAACTCCGGATCGGAGACGCCGCCGCCATGGCAGTACGGGTAGCCGAAGTGCTGGCCGGGCTCCGAAGCGCGATTCAGCTCGTCCGGAGGCTGATCGTCCCCCAGGTGATCGCGGCCGTTGTCGGTGAACCACAGCTCGCCCGTCTCCGGGTGCCAGTCGAATCCCACCGTGTTGCGCACTCCGTGGGCGAAGACCTCCAGCCCCGTGCCGTCCGCTTCCAGCCGCGTGATGGAGGCGAAACGCTCGTCCTGCGGGCTCTCGCAGATGTTGCAGGGGGCGCCCACCGGCACGTAGAGCTTCCCGTCCGGACCGAAGGCGATGTACTTCCAGCCGTGGTGGAACTCGCTGGGGTACCCGTCGTAGACCACCACCGGCTGGGGCGGATCCTCGAGGTGCTCCTCGATCGCGTCGTAGCGAATGACGCGGTTCACCTCGGCGACGTACAGGGCGCCGTCGCGAAACTCGACGCCGTTGGGCATCCGCAGGCCCGTGTCGATCGTGTAGACCCGGTCGGCCCGGTAGTCGCCGTCCCGGTCCACCACGGCGTAGACATCCCCCTTGCGCCGCGTTCCCACGAAGAGCGTGCCGGACGGCGAGCGGACCATCGAGCGGGCGTTGTCCACGCCGGTCGCGTACAGGTGGATCCGGAAACCGGGCGGCAGCGTGATCTGCTCCAGCGGTAGAGAGTCCTGGGCGGCCTGGCAGGCGCTGGCTGCGGCGGCCAGCGCCAACGTCGCGAACGTGAGTTTCCAAGCGAGAGAGCGCGTCGATTTCATGAGCCGTAGTGTATCAGCCGGAAGACATCGAGTAGCACGCCTTCCAGGCGGTGATTCTCCCCCGCTATCACAGGCAGGATGCCTGCGCCACGTTTGACTTGCCCTTGCCCAGCCCCTACCATCCATCCATCGGCCGGTGCCTAGGGGGCCGCCGGCTTTTCACTTTCGAGT
>JBFGHG010000624.1:0-3215 GCA_041578395.1 Acidobacteriota bacterium | reverse complement strand
CGACCCGCCCCCATTTGCTATGCTCCCCCGGCAGCGGGCTGGAGGGTTTCATGTACCTGATCGCACTCGTGGTGGCACTCGTGTTTGCTCTGACGGCGCTCTGGTTTGCCGTGAGGACGCGGGGAAAGATCGAAGACCTGAGCCGGGAACAGGACTCGCTGCGGCGGCAGCTGGCCGACTTCCAGACGGAGGCTCAGCAGCGGATGGAGCAGTCGGGCCGCCTGCTGCTGCGCGCCTCGCAGGGGAAACCCGTCTCCGCGGCCCAGGCACTGGAGGGCCGGATGTACGACGAAATCGACGGGCAGCAGGCCTGGCGGCTGCTGGAAACCCATCGGGGCGTCACCATCCTGGACGTGCGCGATCCCCACGAATACGCGGCTGGACACATCCCCGGAGTGCTGTGGATTCCGCTCAACCAGCTGGAACAGCGCTGGGAGGAGGTCCCCCGCGAGGCGGATTACGTGATCATTCACTGCGCCGCCGGGAGCCGTTCGGCGGCCGCCTGCGAGTACCTGAGCCGCGAGCACGGCTACCTGAACCTCTACAACCTGAGCCGCGGCCTGCCCGACTGGCCGGGACCGCTGGAGGCGGGGCGACCCACCTAGCTAGCCGCCGGCTGGAGTCACGGGCAGGGACGCCCGTGCCACGGCTCAAACGCGGTAGTCGGACAGGCGAACCGGCAGACGGCGGGCACCCCAGTCTCCGGGGGGCCCTTCGAAGACCCCCGTGCAGCGTGTCCCGCACTCGAGGCAACGGCCCTCGCCGTCCAGGCGCCAGTCGGTCAGCACGTACCAGTCACGGCCGATCACCCGCTGCCCGCAGCCCGTGCAGTAGGTGCTTCCCCCCTGCTCGTCGTGGACGTTGCCGGTGTAGACGTGCTCGAGCCCCTCCTCGAGCGCGATGCGCCGGGCCCGGCTCAGGGTGGCGGCCGGGGTGCGGGGCTTGTCCAGCATCTTCCAGTCGGGGTGAAAGGCGGTGAAGTGCAGCGGGACGTCCCTGCCCAGCTCGGCCGCGATCCAGCGGCTCAGTTCGCGGACCTCCCCTTCCGAGTCGTTCTCGCCGGGGATCAGCAGGTTGGTGATTTCGAACCAGACCGTGGTCCGGCGCCGCAGGTAGAGCAGGGTGTCCAGGACCGACTGCAGGTGGCCCGCGCAGATCTTGTTGTAGAAGCGCTCCGTGAAGGCCTTCAAATCGACGTTGGCGGCGTCCATGTGGCGGTAGAACTCGCGGCGGGGTTCCTCGCAGATGTAGCCGGCCGTCACGGCCACCGTACGGATCCCCCGGCGGCGGCAGGCGCGGGCCACGTCGACGGCGTACTCCAGGAAGATCACGGGGTCGTTGTAGGTGAAGGCCACCGAGCGGCAGCCCAGGCTCTGGGCCGCCCGGGCGATGGTCTCCGGCGAGGCGGCGTCGGCCAGAGTGTCGATCTCGCGCGACTTGCTGATGTCCCAGTTCTGGCAGAACTTGCAGGCCAGGTTGCAGCCGGCCGTCCCGAAGGAGAGCACCGAAGTGCCCGGCAGGAAGTGGTTCAGCGGCTTCTTTTCGATGGGGTCGACGCAAAAGCCGCTGGAGCGGCCGTACGTGGTCAGCACCATCTGGTCGTCCTGGCGGGCGCGCACGAAGCACAGCCCGCGCTGACCCTCCTGGAGCTTGCAATAGCGGGGACAGAGGTCGCACTGGATGCGGCCGTCCTCCAGCCGGTGCCAGTAGCGGCCGGGGTGCGTCGCGGAGCCGATGGGCATCTCCATTCCTTGCAGTCCCCTGGCTTTCAGTTTACAACTGTTGCCCCGTGCAGTTCGAATTCCTGAAGAAAGAGAAGAGGCTCTCGATGAAAACCTGGATTGGATCGTGCGCGCTGCTGCTGACTCTGGGCACGCTTGCGGCGCAGGAAGACGAAGGCGAAAAGCCCGAAGAGAAGAGTCCGCTCTCGGCCGCCACCTTTTCGGGCCTGAAGTTCCGCTCCATCGGGCCGGCCGTGACCTCCGGCCGGATCGTCGACCTGGCCGTCGACCCCCGCAACCGGAAACGGTACTTCGCGGCCGCCGCCTCCGGCGGCGTGTGGCTGACGGAAAACAGCGGGACCACCTGGAAACCGGTTTTCGACCAGCAGGGCTCCTACTCCATCGGCACCGTGGTGCTGGACCCCTCCAACCCGCTGGTGGTCTGGGTGGGGACGGGGGAGAACAACAGCCAGCGCAGCGTCTCCTACGGCGACGGGGTGTACCGCTCCGACGACGGCGGCCGCAGCTGGAAGAAGATGGGCCTGGAGAAGTCCGAGCACATCGGCCGCATCCTGATCGACCCCGAGGACTCCGACACCGTCTACGTCGCGGCCCAGGGCCCGCTCTGGAGCGCGGGGGGCGACCGGGGGCTGTACAAGAGCACCGACGGCGGGCAGACCTGGGAGAAGATCCTGGACGCGGGCGAGCACACCGGGGTGAACGACGTGGTGATGGACCCGCGCGACCGCCGCACCCTGTACGCCTCCACCTACCAGCGCCGCCGCCGGGTCTGGACCATGATCAACGGCGGGCCGGAGAGCGGCCTGCACAAGAGCACGGACGGGGGCGCCACCTGGAAGAAGCTGGGCAACGGCCTCCCCTCCGGCGACCTGGGGCGCATCGGCCTGGCCGTCTCGCCGGTGGACCCGGACGTGGTCTACGCGCTGGTGGAGGCGGCCGAGGGGAAAGGCGGGATCTTCCGCTCCCGCAACCGGGGGGGCAGCTGGGAGAAGCGCAACGGCTTCGATTCGGCGGCCTTCTACTACGGGGAGATCGTGGCCGACCCGGTGGACGTCGACCGCATCTACGTCCCCAACACCTTCACCATGGTGTCGGACGACGGGGGCGCCACCGTGCGGCGCCTGCCCGAGGAGCACAAGCACGTCGACAGCCACGCGATGTGGATCGACCCGCAGGACCCCGGCTACTACCTGAGCGGCTGTGACGGCGGCATTTACGAGAGCTTCGACCGGGGAGAGAACTGGCACTTCAAGTCCAACCTGCCGATCACCCAGTTCTACGACCTGGAGGTCGACGACCGGGAGCCTTTTTATTTCGTCTACGGCGGGACCCAGGACAATTTCACGCTGGGCGGTCCGTCGCGTACGGCCAGCGCGTCGGGAATCGTCAACTCCGACTGGTTCGTGGTCCGGGGCGGCGACGGCTTCCAGATCGAGATCGACCCGCGCGACCCCGACATCGTCTACGCCGAGG
>JBFGHG010000623.1:0-3219 GCA_041578395.1 Acidobacteriota bacterium | reverse complement strand
GGGCAAGGAGCCCAACTTCGTCAGCTTCGATTCGTCCGAGCCGCTGGAAGGGGAGCAGCTGCTCGAGGCGTCGGTGGAAATGAACGTGGGCAAGCTGGAGCTGGAGCGGGGTGAGGACGGTACGCTCTACCGCCTGGAAGCCTACTACGACAGCAATGCGTTTCAGCCCGACCTCGAGTTCGACCGCGGGGAGGGGCACGCGCGGCTCGACTTCCAGCTCGAGGGCCGCAACCGGCGGGTCCACCGGATCGAGAAGAACCGTCTCACGCTGCGGATCAGCCCCCGGGTCCAGGTGCGTTTGCGGGCCGAGACGGGGGTGGCCGAGTCGGAGATCGACCTGACCGGCATGCAGCTGGCCTCGCTGCGGCTCGAGGCGGGAGTGGGCGAAACGCGCCTGGCGATGCTGACTCCCAATCCGGTCCCGTCCGGAGAGATCCGCATCAGCAACGGCGTGGGCGCCCTGGAGGCCACCGGCCTGGGGAACTTCGGCTTCCAGCGGCTGATCTTCGAAGGAGGCGTGGGCGGAGCCGAACTCGATTTCTCGGGCGCATGGGAGCGCGAAGGGGAGGTCCACATCGAGGTCGGAGTCGGCGGAATCCAGCTGCGCTTTCCCCGCGACCTGGGGGTGGAACTGACGGCCTCCAACAGCCTCTTCACCTCCCTGGACGTCCGCGGCTTCGACAAGAGCGGCGGCAGCTACCTGAGCAAGAACTACGATCGGGCCACCCGGAAGGTCCGGGTGTCGGTGGAAGGCGGCATCGGCGGGGTGGACATCGACTGGATGTGAAGCCTTCGTGATTCCTGGGTTTCCGGTCCTGATCGCGTGTGCTCTGGAGCGGGAAACGCAGGCGCTCCGAGAGGTCCTGGGAAAGCGTGCCCGCTATGCCACGACCGGGATGGGGATGCGGCGGACGGCGGCCCGGCTCAGCGAGGTCCTTCGCGGCGATCCCCCTTCGACACTTCTCTTTTGCGGCACCGCCGGACAACTGGACCCCTCGTTGGCGATGGGCGAGGTGGTGCTGCCGGAGGCCTGGCTGTTCGAAGACGGGCGGAGAGTCGAGGCGGACGCGGAGCTGCTGGGCCGGTTTCGCGAGGCCGGCTGGAGCGTCGGTCCACCCGGTTTGACGGTGCGCCGACCCGTGCTGCGGCCTTCGACCCGCCTGCGGCTGTTCGAGAAGCACTCCGCCTGCGTTTGTGACATGGAGAGCGCCGCCGCGCTCGAGGCCGCCGCCCAACAGGGGATTGCCGCGGTGGCGGTCAAAGTGGTATCAGACACGGCGGAGTCCGGCCCGCGCGATTTCTGGAGACACCTGGAAGCCAACCTCGGCCGGCTCGGAAAGGCGCTGGATTTCCAGTGGTGAGTGTGATGAAAACGAACCGGCTTCGCGTCATCGTCAGTCTGCTCGTGTTCGGGCTGTTGCTCGGAGCGCTCCAGTCGGAGGAGGCCCGTGTGCGGGTCCCCGAGATCCTGTCCCGCGTCTCCGCGGACCGCCTGCGCACCCACGTCGAGAAGCTGGCCTCGATTCACTCGCGTCACGTGGAGAACCCGGGAATCTGGGAGGCGGCCGGCTACATCCGGACGCACTTCGAGAGCCTGCCCGGCCTGCGCGTGGAGCTGGACGAGTGGGAGGAGGAGATCCAGCGGCTGGACGGGCGGCGCGTGCGGATGGCCAACGTGGTGGCGATCCTGCCGGCCGTCCGGCCGTCCGGCCGCTACATCGTGGTGAGCGGGCACTACGACAGCCGCGCCTCGGACGGGGCGGACGCCCAGAGCCGGGCCCCCGGTGCGGTGGACGACGCCTCCGGGACGGCGGTCACGATGGAACTGGCCGAAGTTCTCAGCCGCGATCAGTTCGAGGCCAACCTGGTGTTCATCGCCTTCACCGCCGAGGAAGTCGGCCTGATCGGCAGCCGCCACTGGGCGGCCGCGGCGCGGGAGCGCGGCTGGAACGTGGAGGCCATGCTCACCAACGACATCGTGGGCAACTCGCTGGGCGGCGGCGGGCACCGGGGCAGCACCTCGATGCGCGTCTTCTCCGAAGGGGTGGCTGCCGGCGAGAGCGAACCGGCGGCCCGCTTCCGCCAGCGCGCGGGCGGGGAGGTCGACGGGGCGTCGCGGCAGCTGGCGCGCTACCTGAAGGAAATCGGGGAAACTTACCTGCCCGGCTTCGACGTCGACCTGATCTACCGCCGCGACCGCTTCGGCCGCGGGGGCGACCACACCGCCTTCAACGAGCAGGGGTACGCGGCCGTGCGGCTCTCGGAGAAGTACGAGAACTACCGCCGCCAGCACCAGGACGTGCGCGTGGAGGACGGGGCGCAGTACGGCGACCTGCCCGAGTTCTACGACGCCGAGTACTCGGCCCGCATCTGCCGCGTCAACGCGGCGGTCCTGGCCAGCCTGGCCAACGCACCGCCCCCGCCGTCCAACGTCCGCATCAAGGGGGCGGTGGACTACGACACGACCCTGGCCTGGGACCCCGTGGCGGCGCCCGATCTGGCCGGCTACCAGATCCTGATCCGCGACACCGACGCGCCCACCTGGCAGCGGCGGGTGTTCGTCGGCGACGTCACCACGTACCGGCTGGAAGGGGTGATCGTCGACAACCACTTTTTCGCGGTGCAGGCGGTGGACCGGGAGGGCTATGCGAGTCTGGCGGCGTTTCCGGCGGGTTTTCTGCGGTGATCTCCTCTCCTTGCCGGATTCCAGATCAGCCAATCCCTGGATCACGGCCCTCGTGAAGCTCCGCTCGTCCTCGTTGCGCTCGTAGTCTTTCAGGGCTTGCACCACGGCGACACCCCTGCCCCGCCGGGTCAGGAGTGCGGGTCGTCGGGTCTCGGAGACCTGTTTCACCACGCGCCCCGGATTCACTTTCAGGTGGGTCAGCGGGATTACAAGATCTCAATAGAACGCGCTGCTGGAGCGGGTGCGGTGGGTGAACAGGACGGTGTAGCCGGGCTGGCCGGCGATCTGGAACTCCACCTCGTCCAGCGCCGGCTTCTCCGGGTCGGCCGGCTCGAAGGCGACCAGGTAGTGGTGCGCGAGGAAGTCCCTCAACTGGTCGATCCGCTCCAGCACCTGTTCGGCGCCGTAGCTGATCCCGCCCGTCTTTTCGACGATCCGCCGGCGGGCCGTCTGGTCGCCCCCCATGCCGAAGAGGTCGCCCGCCCGGTTGTCGACGGCCACCGCGATGAAGCGGGCCCCGGCCAGCCGCAGGT
>JBFGHG010000622.1:0-3224 GCA_041578395.1 Acidobacteriota bacterium | reverse complement strand
GACCGCCGGGCCAGAGCATGGAGTCGAACCGGCGGGCCAACAGGCCGTGCCTGTCCTCCCGGTCCTGCACCAGCGCTTCGGTGACCTGGGAAAAGCGATCCCGGGCGGGCGACTGCAGCCACTGCCGGCCCTCACGGGTCACTTTCAACGACATCGACTTGCCCCGCCCGCTGAAGCGGACGAAGCGCAGCTCCCGTGCCAGCTGGACGCTCCGGTCCAGCGCCCGCTCCAGGTCGTAACGAAGAAACGGCTCCATCCAGGAAGGAAGGGCCTCGAGGATCTTCGTCAGCCGCCGGGCGTCCCGCACGAACAGCTCGCCGTCGCGCCGGACCCGCGGCGGCTGCGCGCTGAAATCGATCAACAGGGCGGTCAAGTCCAGCAGGGAGAGCGGAGTGTCGAAGATTCGAGCCGGAGTCACCCGCCCGGGAGGCTGCGGCCGGGGCTGGCACAGACGGCGCACGGCGGGCGGATACAGCGCGAGCAGGGGAAGCGAGTCGGAGCGGCCCAGCGTCGCCAGAAAGACGGCCCCGGCCTGCCCCGCAGCCACCACCCGGCCGATGCCGGATGCGGATCCCGGATCGAGTTCTCCAACCTCCAGCAGGGTCAGCGAGCCTCCCGCCTCGAGCAGCGCCCGCGCCAGGTCGCGCACCCCCAGAAAGGTCCCCTCGTCCCGGAACCAGTGGACGCTTCGGGGGCCGCCGTCGCGGGCGTACCAGGCCGACAGGCTGGGGGCGTCCAGCAGGTCGCGCAGCCGGCGGGGGGAGCCGAGCCAGCCGATGACTTCGCGTGCTGACTCGAAGACCCGCCGGTCGGGAGCCAGCCCGTGCAGCCGGTGGACGCCGAAGCGTTCCTGCAGATAGGCGGACAGCGTGTCGAATCCGCCGCCGTCCGCCAGTTCGTGGTGGCAATCCAGGGCGCGGAGCACCTTCAGGCGGGAGGCCGTCTTGGGGGCCAGGCCCAACTGCTCGCCGCCGTTGACGGAGAAGAGATGGCCTTGCTCGAGGAGCCATTCCCAATCGTCCCCCGGGTCAGTTCGGGAAACGCGCGAAACCGGGTCGGACGCCAGCAGGCACCGTCGCGAAGGCGTTTGCAGCCGGTGCCAGACGGGCAGCCAGCGCAGCAGTCCCTCCCAGTCAACCCTGTGCCACTGCATGGCCGTATGGAGTGAGTTCTTCTTCGGCGTCCCGCAGCCGGTACTCGTAGCCTTGCTCGCAGAGGAAGAGCTGCCGCTTCCAGGCCATCTCCTGCTCGACGCTGTCCCGGCTCACCAGCGTGTAGAAATGGGCCTGGTTGACGCCCGGCTTGGGGCGCAGGACCCGCCCCAGCCGCTGGGCTTCTTCCTGACGCGAGCCGAAGGTCCCCGACACCTGAATCGCCACCGCAGCGTCGGGCAGGTCGACCGAGAAGTTGCCGACCTTGGTCAGGGCCAGCGCCGGCAGCTCGCCCGAGCGGAATTGGGCGTAGAGGCGGTCGCGGCGCTCTTGCGGCGTGCGTCCGCTGATCAGAGGAATCCCGAGTTCTTCCGAGAGGGACTGCATCTGGTCCAGGTACATGC
Organism: Acidobacteriota bacterium; assembly: GCA_041578395.1. Classification (GTDB taxonomy): domain Bacteria; phylum Acidobacteriota; class UBA6911; order RPQK01; family JANQFM01; genus JBFGHG01. The sequence continues at coordinate 1,669 of JBFGHG010000622.1, read as the reverse complement.
CCAGCAGCAGAGCCGGCTCGCCCGCGTGGCGCTCCAGCAGCGTCCGGACGAGGTCCGCCTTGGCGGGGTTTTCCGAGGCCAGCCGGAACTTCTCGCGCGGCTCGGCCAGGGCGTATTTCATCTGCAGCCCGGCGCTCATCGGCACCCGCACTTCGCAGCACGAGGCCTGCGATATCCAGCCCTGCGCCTCCAGCCGCTTCCAGGGCACGTCGGTCTTCTTGGGCCCGATCAGGGCGAAGACCTCGTCCTCGCGCCCGTCCTCCCGCACCAGGGTGGCGGTCAGACCCAGCCGCCGCCGGGTCTGCAGCGCGGCGGTCGCCTGGAAGACGGGAGCCGGCAGCAGGTGGACTTCGTCGTAGACGATCAGGCCCCAGTTGCGCCGGTCGAAGAGGTCGAAGTGCAGGAACCCGCCGTCTTTCTGCTTGCGGTAGGTGAGGATCTGGTAGGTGGTCACGGTCACCGGCCGGATCTCTTTGACCGAGCCGGAGTATTCCCCGACCTGGTCCGGCTCGAGCGTGGTCTTGTCCAGCAGTTCGGCGATCCATTGGCGGGCCGCGGTCACCCCGGTGGTCAGGATCAGCGTGGAGGTCTGCAGGCGCGACATGCAGGCCATGCCGACGATCGTCTTGCCCGCCCCGCACGGCAGCAGCACCACGCCGCTGCCTCCGCGAATGCTCCCGCCGGCGTCGAACGCCTCGGCGGCCTCCAGCTGGTAGCGGCGGAGCCGAAAGGGACGGCCCGAGGCGGTGATCTCACGCAGCGCGACCTCGAGCCCTTCGCCGGTCGCGTATCCGGCCAGGTCCTCGACCGGGAAGCCGGCTTTGATCAGCGCCTGTTTGAGGCGGCCGCGGTTCTCGGGAGGCACCTTGAGCTCGTTGAAGGAGAGGCGCCGCCCGATCAGCGGCTCCACGGTCCGCAGCCGGGAGATCTCGGTGGCCAGCGCCGGACCGTCCGCGGCCAGCACCAGGATGTCGTCCTGGCGGGAGAGGCGCAGGCAGCCGAAGCGCGAGGACCACTGGCGGATCTGCGCGGTGATGTTTTCGGGAACGGGGTAGCGGGAGAACTCTCGCAGGGTCTGGAGGATCCCCTCCGGGCTCGAGCCGGCCGACAGGGCGTTCCACACCGAAAGGGCCGAGATCCGGTAGGTGTGGACGTGCTCCGGCGAGCGGATCAGCTCGGCGAAGCCCAGCAGCCGGTCCCGCACCGTCTCGTAATGAGGAGAGTCCACTTCCAGCAGAATGGTGAAGTCTCCCTGGACGATCAGCGGATAGTCGTGCGAGTTGGCCATTGGCAGGCGTACTCCTCCCCAGGCTGGTCCGGAGTCCGCCGAATCTCCAATGGAGGGTAGCAGGGCGGGGTGACACCTCCGTCCGGTCCGCTCGGGCCCGGTGCGGGGCGCGGGTCACCGCGGTCCGAGGATGTCGTCGATCGCCTCGATGGTCCTGTTCCAGCCGCGGCCGTCCCGCTTCAACCGGTCTCTGGCGTCGGCCAGTCGAGTCAGGATCAGCTCCCGAGTACCGGGAACGTTGCGGGCGATCTCGCCCAGCACGACGACCGAGTTGTAGACCTTGTTCCCGTTGTTCAGATCGGACAGGTTGGCGAGGAGAGGCCCGACCGCCGCCTCCCGGGTCGAGGAGTCGGCGCTGTCCGTCAGGAGTCGAGCCGCGGT
>JBFGHG010000621.1:0-3224 GCA_041578395.1 Acidobacteriota bacterium | reverse complement strand
GCCCCTCCCCCGGTCGACCCTCCCGGGCTCAGCTCCGGATTCCAGGGGTTGCGCGAGGGGCCGAAGACCTCGTTGAAGGCGTGGCCGCCGGCGGCGAACTCGGGGGTGTTGGTCTTGCCCAGGATCACGGCTCCCGCCCGCCGCAGCCGCCGCACCACCAGCGCGTCCTCCTCGGCTACGTGATCGGCGTACACCGAACTGCCGAAGGTGGTGCGCAGTCCCGCCACGGGGGTCACGTCCTTGATCCCCACCGGCAACCCGCACAGCGGGACGGAGTTGAAGTCCCGGCGCAGCCGCCGGTCCGCCTCCCGCGCCTCCTCGAGCGCCTTGTCCGACAGGGTGACGATCGCGTTGAGCCGCGGGTTGAGTGCCTCGACCCGGCGAATGGCGGCCTCGACCAGCTCGACGGCGGACAGCTGGCGGGAGCGGACGAGCTCCAGCTGGCGCCAGGCGGGGAGTGCGAGCAGTTCCTGATCCGAGGACATTGCTACTCCACGAACGCCACCGCCCGGCAGAAAGCGGCTTCCCCTCCCTTGAACTTCCAGGGGAAGATCCCCAGCGTGAGCCGCCGGTTCTGCAGGTCGGCATGGCCGATGTCCCCTCCCAGGTTCTCGACGTGCATGCAGTCGTACGGAAACAAGGCGTTGTGGGTCAGCTGATAGGCGGAGTCGGGAAACAGCTCCCCGATCTCCTCGGGCCCGAACTTCTCCTCGCACAGCCGCCGCACCCGGTCGCAGTGCCCGTGCATCCCCTTCCCCAGGAACCGGCCGATGGGGAGGTTCATGGGATGGTCGGTGGAGATCTCGTCCACCCCCCAGACGTGCACCTTCTTCTCGAGCAGCCAGTCGACCATCGAGGGGTGCGCCCCCGGATGCAGGTGGATGTAGCGTTCCTCGTCCGGCTCCTCCCCGAACTGCGCGTAGCGGTGCCAGCCCGTGTGCAGCAGCACGATGTCCCCCTCGCGCACTTCCACGCGCTCCTCGATCATCCCGGGCGTGTAGACGGAGAGGTCCTCCATGGCATCGCTCAGATCGACGATCACACCGTCTCCGTAGAGCCACTCCAGGGGAATCTGGTCGATGGTGCGGCCGCCGGTGACGAAGTGGCGGGGCGCGTCCAGGTGGGTGCCCATGTGGTTGGAGGTCTGGATGTACTGGGCGTTGACCCCGTGTTCCGCCTTGCGCTTGATGTACTTCACTTCGAAGGGCGGGTAGTAGGGCCAGAAGGGCGCGTCCTGATTCAGGGGCTGCGAAAGATCATATAATTTCATTACGAATCACTCCTCAAACAATTTTTTTACGTCGGGCTTGATCACTTTTCCCATCGCGTTGCGGGGCAGCTCGGCCAGCAGCCGCAAACGGGTCGGGACCTTGTAGACGGCCAGCCGCTCCCGCGCCCACTCCCGCAGACCGTCCAGTGTAACGGACTCACCGGAGCGGCACACCGCCGCGCAGCAGACGCGCTCGCCCCACTCGGCGTCTTCGACCCCGACCGCCGTGCACTCCGCCAGGCCGGGGTGAGTGCGCAGCACTTCTTCGATCTCGAGGGCGGACACCTTGTAGCCGCCCGTCTTGATGATGTCGATCGAGCTGCGCCCCAGGATGCGCCAGTACCCGTCCTCGACGACCGCCATGTCCCCGGTCCGGAACCAGCCCTCCCGGAAGGCCGCGCGGGTCTCCTCGGGGCGGCGCCAGTATTCCTGAAACACCGTCTCGCCGCGGACTTCGATCTCCCCTTCCCGCCCGTCCTCCGCGATGGGAGCTCCCGCGTCGTCGACCAGCCGCAACTCGACTCCCGGCAGCGGGAACCCGACCGTGCCGGGCCGCCGCTCGCCGTCCAGCGGGTTGGACAGGGCCATGCCGATCTCGGTCATGCCGTAGCGCTCGAGCAGCACGTGGCCGCTGATCTCCTTCCAGCGCTCCAGCACCGAGACCGGCAGGGCTGCCGAGCCCGAGACCATCAGGCGCAGGCGGCGGCAGGATTTGGAGAGTTCGTCACGACGCTCGGGCGGCTGCTCCTCCCAGAAGCGGATGAGCTTCACGTAGATGGTGGGCACCGCCATCAGCAGGGTCAGCTCCCCCGAGGCGATCCGCTCCCACACCCGAGCAGGATCGAAGCGCGGAGGCATTTCGCAGGTCGCGCCCGACCAGAGCGCGCAGCAGAGCACGTTGACGATGCCGTGGGTGTGGTGAAGCGGGAGGATTTCGGGGATGCGGTCCTGTTCGCTCCACCCCCAGGCCTGCACCAGGCTGCGGATCTGCGCCCGCAGGTTGGCGTGGGTGCTCACCACCCCCTTGGGGCGGCTGGTGGTGCCGCTGGTGTAGAGGATCTGCGCGCGCCGCGCGGCTTTCACGTCCGGCAGCGGCTTCGGCTCGGCCTCCAGGGCCTCTGAGACCGGCAGAAGGCGGGAATCCTCGCCGGCCTTTCCGATCTGGTCAATCGTGGCCGGAGTGACGATCACCGCCTCCGCCTCGGTGTCCTCGAGGACGTAGCGCAGTTCCGGCTCGGGGTGGCTCAGGCACAAGGGCACCGCGACACCGCCGGCCAGCCAGATCCCCCACTGCACCGCCACGTAGTCGAACGAGGGGGGGATCAGAAAGGCGACACGGGCTTCCTCCAGGTCGCTGCGCTCCCCCCGAAGAGCTGAGGCGACACGAGCAGCGGCCTCGAGCAGCTCCTCGTAGGAGTGCTTACCCGCACGGTCCAGCACGGCAGTGCGCTTTTGCCAGTCTCGAGCCCGACGAACCAGTTCGATCTTCATGATGTGGCACGGCCTTCCAGGCCGTGATTCCCCGGCCCGTCACGGGCAGGAATGCCCGTGCCACGCATCAGCCGCCAGTACACGAAAAAGGAAACGCCGGTGGCAGAGAACCAGGCGCCGTCGAAGAGAAAGCCGAGCGACGGGTGGGCCTTGCCGGCCAGCGAGACGGCCGCCCCCGCCGCCAGCGCCGCCAGCGCCCGCCGGTTGACGCCTCCCTCGTACCAGTAGGCGCCTCCGCTGCGGTACAGGTCGGCCACCGACAGCCGGCAGCGGCGAATCACGAAGTAGTCGCACAGCAGCACCCCACCCACCGCCCCCAGCAGCCCGGAGTAGCTGATCAGCCAGGTCTGGTACAGCTCCAGCAGCTTCCAGGGGAGGATCAGGATCCCGATCACCGCCGCCGCCAGCCCCCCCAGCCGGAACCCGACGCGGCGCGGAAAGAGGTTGGAGAGGCTGTTGGCCG
>JBFGHG010000620.1:0-3233 GCA_041578395.1 Acidobacteriota bacterium | reverse complement strand
GCCAAAACCCGGTGCGCCGTCTGCCACAGGGCCGCCAGAGCCAGCAGGACGAGCAGGGACCGAAGCACGACGATCAGGGTTCGCATCAGCCTCGAGGATTCCGATCCAACGCCCACCCCAGGGCAATGATGGCCCAGAACACCGCCTGGTTGGCCGGGATGTAGAGGTTGAAATCGACCAGGCTGTGCAGGAGGATCGAGAAGACGGCCAGGAGGCAGCCCAGCGCCAGACCCCGGCGCCACCCGTCCTCGGCGGACAGAAAGAGCGAAACTCCCCGCCAGAACCTCCACAGCACGAAGCCCCACAGACAGAGTCCCAGCGGCACTCCCCACTCGGCGATCACCTGCAGGTAGTCGTTGTGCGCGTAGTCGTACCAGACGCGTCCCTGGGCGCTCTGGTAGGGCCGGAAGCGCCACTCGTAGTTCATCGGGCCCACGCCCGTCCAGGGATGCTCGGCGATCAGCCGAAGGGTGTCCGCGTACACTTCCATCCGCTGCTCGAGGCTGGTTCCCGCCGTCTGGAACTTCCGGGCCAGCGTGTCCAGGCCCAGCAGGGAACCCACGCCCAGGGTCATGGCCAGCACCAGCAGCAGCAGTGCGGCGGCCCGGTAACGGCCCCGGCGCCGCCCCAGCAGAGTGAGCCCCAGCGCCAGGGCCACCAGCAGCAGCAGGATCACAGCCCCGGCCCGGGAACGGGACAGCAGCACCGGCACTCCGATCAGCCCGCAGGCGAGGGCGGCGATCCAGGACTGCGCCAGCTTCTCCGAGTCCGACAGCGGAGCGCTCGGGCGGAAATGCAGGGCAAAGAGGAAACCCAGCGCCAGCCCGAAGAGCATGTTCATCAGACCGGCATAGTGGTTCTGGTTGAAGAGCGTCCCGGTGGCGGCCGAAAGGGTGCTCTCGGGCCGCACGATTTGGGCAAGTCCGATCACCCCCTGCGCCACCCCCACCGACACCAGGAAGAAGAGGCACCGCCTCCGGCCGCGGGCGGTCCGGCTGAGGTCGAGGACCGCCACCAGCGCAATCCAGCCCAGGCCGAACAGGGCGTAGCCGCGGGCCGGAAGCGTGGTTTGCCAGGCGGCGCCCGCCACCAGCACCGCCCCCCACAGCAGCAGCAAGAGCAGGGGCCAGTCGGCTGGCCCGCTGCCGGAGGGCTCCAAGTCCCGCCCGGTCCCCGGACTGCCGGACGGCGTTGCCTCGGCAGGTCCGTGCGCGTTCGAGTCACCCCTGTGCGGCTGGCCCGCTTCGGGCAGGGCGGCGCCCAGCATCAGCAGCAGCAGGCCGCTGAGAGACAGCAGGAAGAAGCGGAACAGCTCCACCGTCTCCGCCGCACCGTAGCAGTAGAGCGCCCACAGGAAGCCGCCCGCGAGCAGTCCGGTCCCGGCCAGCCGCAGGCCGGACCGCGCCCGCCCCAGCCAAGCCCCGAGGGGCCGCGCATTCGATTGGGAGTGAAATTCGAGCCGCAAGAAAAGCGAGGGGCGGCAACACCCCGGGCGTCACCGGATGACGCCGGTCGTGGTCGCCTGCGCCGTACCCGGTATGACGCCCAGCAGGCCATAACCGATGGTCTTCACGTTGCTGCCGGGAATGAAAATGATGTCCTGGTCCTTCACCTCGACGTCCGGCTGTTTGCCGTTGAGCATCTTCTTGAAGTTGATGGCCATTTCCTGCCGCCGGCCCTCTTCGTCGATTCGCACCAGGATGCCCTTGCTCATCTTGGCCGTGCGCAGTGTCCCGCCCGCCCCCGCCACGGCCTGGGTCAGCATAACGGGCCGTTCGCCCTCCAGTTCGAACACGCCGGGGCGCCCCACCTCGCCGATCACGTAGTAGACCTTGCGGGGTTCCCGCTCCCGCAGCGGGACGTTGACGATGTCCCCCGACTCCAGAGGCATGTTCAGCGAAGCCACACCCTGGCGGAAGAGCTCGTTGAGACTGATCTTGATGGTCTCCGGCTCGCCTCCCGCGGTATCTCTCCGCTGCACGAAGACGAATTCCCCGGCGCCGGCGGAGACTCCTCCCGCCTTGGCCAGGGCGTCGATCAGGGTGAGCTCGGAGTTGGTCTTCTGGTAGGTGCCCGGCTGGCTGACCGCCCCCAGGATCACGACCGGGGCGGCCCGGTATTCCTTGACCAGCACCGAGACCTGCGGGTCGTGGAAGAGCTTGCCGTCCAGCAGCGCCCGCAGGCGTTCGGACAGCTCTTCGGTGGTGGCGCCGCCGGCCGGGACCGGCCCCACGTAGGGCAGCGTCACGGTTCCCGCCGAACCGATCCGAACCTCGTAGCGGAACTGCTCCACGCCGAAGACGCTGATCTCGATCACGTCCCCCTTCCCCAGGCGGTAGTCCGACTCGGGCCCTTCCCAGGTTGCGCCTCGGTCCGGCCCGGCTGTGGCCACGGGAACTTCCCCGGCCTGTTGGGCCGAAGCCGTCCCCCAGCCGGCCGGCAGCCAGAGCGCCGCCGCCAGGACGGAGAGCGCCCGGAGGCGGACCCTGGAAACCCGGGAGGGGAAAAGGGATGGGAAGCTGGCTGTTCGATGCATCGATGCACCCTTGTTTCCGGACCCGCGCGGGAGGCCGTCAGGACTCGGCCGCCTGGCGGGCGCCCCCGGCGGGGTCCGTGTAATAGTCGTCGTAATAGTAGTAATAGCGGTAGTAGTAGGAATACTCCGTCTTGCGCACGTCGACGTTGTTGATCAGCGCGCCCAGAATCTGGCCGCCCACGCTGTGCAAACGGTCGGACGCCTTGCGGACCGCCTCCCGGGGAGTCCTCCCCCCCTGGACGACCAGCACCACGCCGTCCACGATGTTGGCCAGGATCAGCGCGTCGCTGACCGACAGGATGGGCGGGCTGTCCAGCACCACGAAGTCCACGTATTCCCGCAGCAGCTCCAGCGCCGACTTCATGCGGGGCGACCCGATCAGCTCGGCCGGGTTGGGCGGATGTGGCCCCGAGGGGAGCACGAACAGGTTGGGGACCCCCGAGGGCTGGAGCTGCGAGGCCAGGCGGGAGTTGCCCGAGAGGTAGTTGGTCATTCCGCGGGTGCCGTCCAGTCCGATCCGGCGGGCGATCGTCGGCTTGCGCAGGTCCAGGTCGATCAGCACCGTGCGCTTCCCGGTCTGCGCCAGGACCATGGCGGTGTGCAGCGCCGTCGTGGTCTTCCCCTCCCCCGGCAGCGCCGAGGTCACCAGCAGGCTGCGCGGCGGCCCGCCGGAATGGGAAAGCAGGATCGAGGTCCG
>JBFGHG010000619.1:0-3236 GCA_041578395.1 Acidobacteriota bacterium | reverse complement strand
GGCGGCGGGACGCGGCCGCCAACTGGAGGTGCTCGAGCGGGTCTACTTTCCCCATTCGCTGGGCCAGCTCTACCTGGCTCTCACCCAGTACCTGGGCTTCACGCGCTACGGGGACGAGTTCAAGGTGATGGGCCTGGCCCCCTACGGCCGGCCCTGTTTCGCAGCCCGCCTGGGGGAGTTGCTGCACCTCGAGACGCGCGGGCGTTTCCGGCTGGAGCTGAAGTACTTCCAGCACTGGTCGGCCGGCGATCGGATGGAGTTCCCGGAGGACGAACCACGCCTGGGACCCGTCTACTCCCCGCTTCTCGAAGAGCTGCTGGGAGCGGCCCGCCGCCCGGACGAGCCGCTCGAGGATCGCCACCGCGATCTGGCGGCCTCCCTGCAGGCGGTCTTCGAGGAGGCTTTTTTTCACGTGCTGAACGGTCTGTGGGAGCGTACCCGAATGCCGCGCCTGTGCCTGGCCGGAGGCTGCGCCATGAACAGCGTGGCCAACGGCAAGATCCGGCGCCGCACCCCCTTCCGCGAAGTCTTCGTCCAGCCGGCCGCCGCGGACAACGGCACCGCGCTGGGGGCGGCCTTCCACCTCTGGAACCAGCAACTGGGACGGCCCCGCCACTTCGTGATGGAACACGCGCTGTGGGGACCGGGCTTCGGCGACCAGGAGATCGGGGAGCGGCTGGCGTCGGCCGGCCTCGAGAGGCGGGGGTGCCGCGTCCGGCGCCTGAGCATGGACCGGCTGGTAGGCCGGGCCGCCGAGGCGCTGGCGGCGGGCCGGGTGGTGGGGTGGTTTCAGGGGCGCATGGAGTGGGGCGCGCGGGCGCTGGGCAACCGCAGCATCCTGGCCGATCCCCGCCGCTCCGACATGCGCCGCGTGATCAACCGCAAGATCAAGTACCGCGAGCCCTTCCGGCCCTTCGCGCCGGCCCTGCTCGAGGAGGCGGTGGACGATTGGTTCGAGGAGGCCGTGGCGGACCCCTTCATGATGCAGGTCTACGCGGTGCGGCCCGAGAAGCGGCCGCTGGTGCCGGCCGTCGTCCACGTGGACGGGTCGGGCCGGCTGCAGACGGTCTCGCGCCGCCACAACCTCCTCTTCTGGGAGCTGCTGTCGGCCTTCCAGGCGCGCACCGGGGTGCCCATGCTGCTGAACACCTCGTTCAACGAGAACGAGCCCATCGTGCATCGGCCGGAGGAGGCCCTGGACTGCTTTCTGCGGACCGACATGGACGCCCTGGCCCTGGGCGGGTGGTGGTTGGAGAAGAGCCGGGTGGGGCAGGGCGCCGGCGCCCTGCTGGAGACGGCGGGGGAGGAAGCGTGAACTGGAACGAGAAACGAGTACTGGTGACCGGAGGCGCCTCTTTCATCGGCTCGCACCTGGTGGACGCTCTGCTGGAGCGGGGCGCCGCCGTGCGGGTGGTGGACGACCTCTCGAGCGGCCGCTTCTCCAACGTGGAACCACACTGGATGGCCGATCGGATCGAGTTCTTCGAAGCCGACCTGCGCGACGACGAAGTGGCGCTGGGCGCCGTGGAGGAGATCGACGTGGTCTTCCACCTGGCCGCCGACCACGGCGGACGCGGCTACGTGGACCTGCACCAGGGGGCCTGCGCCGGCAATCTGCTGCTGGACGGCCAGGTCCTGCGGGCCTGCCGCGACGCGGAGGTGGAGAAGGTGGTCTTCGCCTCCTCGGGATGCGTCTACCCCAACCACCTGCAGGGGGATCCGGAGGAGCTGCTCTACCTCACCGAGGACCTGGTGGGGCCGCCCTACGACGCGGACAACATGTACGGCTGGGCCAAACTGATGGCGGAGATGACGCTGCAGCACTACCACCGCGACTATGGCCTGAAGTCGGCCTCCTGCCGCTACTTCACGGTCTACGGCCCGCGGGGCCACGAGAACCACGCCGTGATCGCCATGATCGCGCGCGCCTTCGTGCGGCAGGACCCCTTCGAGGTGTGGGGCGACGGCCAGCAGGTCCGCAACTGGACTCACGTGTCGGACATCGTGGCCGGCACGCTGCTGGCGGCCGAGCGGATCGAGGACGGGAGCGCCGTGAACCTGGGGACGATGGAGCGGGTGCGGGTGATCGACGCGGCCCGCCTGGCCATCGAACAGGCCGGCTATCAGCCGGAGGTGCGCCTGCGGCCGGACATGCCGACCGGCCCCTTGAACCGGGTGGCGGACAACCGACTGGCACGCGAGTTGCTAGGATGGGAGCCGGCGGTGCGCTTCGCCGATGGCCTTCGCGATACCGCGCGGTGGTACTTCGAGACGCACCAGCGCGGCGACGTCCAGCGAACCCTGGAGAGCCGTCTGACCGAGAGGTGAGGTGAACGAGAGTCTGCACGTCGCGTTTTTCAACCGGTCCTACTATCCGGACCTGAGCGCCACCGGCCAGCTGCTGACGGAGCTGTGCGAGGAGCTGCGCCGCGACCACGGCTGCCGGGTGTCGGTGGTGGCAGGAGTGCCCCTGCTGCCCGTGGCCGGCAACGGCGGTCCGCCCGCGCGCGGCTGGCTGGTGCAGCGGGAAGTCCATGGCGGCGTGGACGTCCTGCGCGCCCGCGGAACCCGTTTTTCGAAACGCCGCTTCGCGGGGCGCTTCAGCAATTACGTGAGCTACTTCCTCTCCGCCTGCTGGGCCGGCCAGCGCCTGCAGAGGCCCGACGTCGTGGTGTCGCTGACCGACCCCCCCATCATCGGGCTGGCGGGCTGGCTGGCGGCCCGGCGCTTCCAGGCCCCCTTCGTGATGGCCTACAAGGACGTCTTCCCGGAAGTGGCCCGGCTGCTGGAGGACTTCGACAGCCGGCTGGTGGAGTCGGTGCTGCAGGCGGTGAACCGTTTCCTGGCCCGGCGGGCCGATCGGGTGGCGGCGCTGGGGTCCACCATGCGGCGGCGGCTGATCGAGGGGAAGGGCGCCGATCCGGCCCGCACGGTGATCATCCCGGACTGGACCGACTGCCAGGCGATCCGCCCCTTCCGCAAGGACAACGGCTTTGCGCGCGAACACGGGCTCGACGACAAGTTCGTCCTCATGCATTCGGGGAATATCGGGCTCTCCCAGGGTTTGGAGAGGATCGTGGAGGCCGCGCGCGAGCTGGAGCGTCACCCCGACATCCGGCTGGTCTTCGTGGGCGAAGGCGTCAAGAAGCCCGAGCTGCGGGAAAAGGTCCAGCGGATGGGAGTGAACAACGTTCTCTTCCTCCCGTTTCAGCCCCGCGAGCGCCTGGTCGAGTCGT
>JBFGHG010000618.1:0-3238 GCA_041578395.1 Acidobacteriota bacterium | reverse complement strand
GGAGAGCCGCGGAGCGAAGCGGTCCACGTCCATGCCGCGGTCCAGGCACCACTGGACGTACTCCATTCCGTCGCGCAGCGTGAAGGCCAGTTCCTGCAAGGCCGTCGAACCCGCCTCGCGGATGTGATACCCGCTGATCGAAACGGAGTTGTAGCGGGGAACGCGCTCGGCGCAGAACTGGATCGAGTCGATCACCAGCCGCATCGAGGGCTCGGGCGGATAGATCCACTCCTTCTGCGCGATGTACTCCTTGAGGATGTCGTTCTGGACGGTCCCCCCGATGCGCGCCGGGTCGGCGCCCTGCTTCTCGGCCACCACCAGGTACATGGCCAGCAGGATGGCCGCCGGGCTGTTGATGGTCATCGAGGTGGTGACCTGCTCCAGGTCGATTCCGTCGAAGAGGACTTCCATGTCCCGCAGCGAGTCGACGGCCACTCCGCACTTGCCGACTTCGCCCGCCGAGAGCGGCGAATCGGAGTCCAGCCCCATCAGGGTGGGCAGGTCGAAGGCCACCGAAAGGCCCGTCTGGCCGTGCTCCAGCAGGAACTGGAAGCGGCGGTTGGTCTCTTCCGGCGTCCCGAACCCGGAGAACTGCCGCATCGTCCACAGCTTCCCCCGGTACATCGTCTCGTGAATCCCGCGCGTGTAGGGAAACTCGCCCGGCAGCGACGAATCACGCTCGGCTGCGAGGTCCTCTTGGGTGTAGAGGCGCTTGATCACCTTGCCGGAAATCGTCGTGAACCGGGACTCCTCAGCAACAGGCTTCATACTTTCGATTAGACAGGAGCGGAGCGGAACAGGTCAAGCGGGGAGGAGTGGAAGGATCGATCACGAATCACGAATCGCAAATTACTTTTTCTTCTGTTCCAACTCCAGCGCCTTCCGGTAACACGCCATCGCCTCGTCGGTCTTCCCCAGCTTCTTCAGGTGGTACCCCTTCTCCTTGTACAAGGCCGCCTGTTGTTTGGGCAGGGTTACCACCAGCAGGGCTTCGTCCAGGACATGGCCCGCCAGGTCGTGCTTGTCGTGGTGGCCCAGGGCGTCGGCGACCTGCCGGGCCGCGGTCACCAGCAGTTCGTCCTTGCCGTCGGGGAAGGGCAGATAGAAGATCTTGCGGGCCTCTTCCACTGCCTTGTCGAACTCCCCCTTCTCGATCAGCATGATCACGATCTCGTGCTGTGACTCCGCCATGCTGCGGGTGGCTTCCCACTCGTCCTGAGCGTGGGCCCAGACCGTGAAGATGCCGAGAACTAGGGCCAGTAGAGTCATCGCCTACTCCGAGAAGGGGTTCCTCCGCAGGGATGTTCGCTCGAACCGGAACGGGTTGTAAGTGACCCAGCCCACCGGTTCGGTCTGGATGATGGCGTGATGCAGCGCTTCCTGGCGGTCCCGCGCCTCCACGAACTGCGCGAACTGGCGTTCGAGCCGGGCCTCTTCGTCGTTGGCGTTCCAGACCAGCGGAATCGACACCAGCAGGAGCAGGCCGGCGGCCATCGCCGCCCAGGCCGGTGAGAAGAGCCAGCGGAAGCTCCAGAAGCTGGAGGGCACCGAGATGCGGCCCTCGATCCGGGAAAAGGGAGGGGCGTGCAAGGGGCCGTGGCCGAGCGAATCGGTCAGCTCCACGGCGTAGAGCAGCGATTCGTACTCCTGGCGGCAGGCATCGCAATGCTCGAGGTGCAGTGCGAGCCGGTCCCGTTCGCGCACGCCGACCTCTCCGTCCAGGTAGGCCGACAGGGAGTCAGAACAAACTCGACATTCCATAGTTGTCACCCAGATAGTTTTTCACCTTGTCCCGTACCGCGACTCGCGCGCGGTGGATATCGGACTTGACCGAGGCCAGCGATCGGCCCACGATCTCGCTGATGTCCTGGTAGCTGAGCCGGTGCAGTGCCGACAGCACGAAAACCTCGCGGTACTTCTCCGGCAGCTCCCCAATCGCTTCCTGGATTCTCTCCTGCAGCTCCGTGGACAGCACCCGGTCCTCGGGATTCCTCGAGGAGCTCTCCAGCTGATCCAAATTCGATAGTTCCGGCCCTTCCTCGTCGTCGATCGACTCGAAGTGGGGCCGCTTCCCCCGGTATTTCTGATAAACGTTGTTTTGCGCGATCCGGAAGAGCCAGCTCTGGAACTTCCGGTCGTCTTTCAGACTCCCGATCTTGTTGAACGCGAGTACGAAGGTGTCCTGCGCCAAGTCCTCCGCTTCCGCTCGAGAGCCGGTCAGCCGGTAAATGTAGTTGACGATCTTTCTACCGTAGACGTCGTACAGCTGTCGGAAGGCCTCGACGTCTCCCGCCTTCACCCGACCGACCAATTCGGCCAGGTGCTCGGGCGGTTCGTTCTTTCCGGCCTCGGCTCTACTTCGCTTCTTCACTAATCAGGGATAGGGCTCGAAAAAAAAAGTTGCAAACAATTCCCCTGCGGCGGCCCGGACCCGCGGATGCCGGTCCGGCGGCCGGTCGCAGACACCGCCCGGTGCCGCCCGCGCGGATGACCTCGGCTCTGCGATAGCCACCAAGAATAGCAGAATGGCCGACCTCAAACTATGGCGAAACTCCCGCCGCCGGAGGCTCGTATTTTGGGAACCGCACCCCGGGCCCGCACGTGAAAATTCAGCAGGAGGAAGAACGCGATATGAAACGACTCGTTTTGCTCTTCTCTACGGCGTGTCTCTGCCTGCCGGTGATGGCACAGAGCGAGTTTCGCTACGAGTTCCGGCGCGGCGACGGCGCCTACCTGGGCGTCCGCCTCGAGGACGTGACGGCCGAGGATGCCTCGCGGCTCCGGCTGCCGGCTGAAGCGGGCGCCCTGGTGGACGAAGTGATCGCCGGGTCGCCGGCCGAAGAGGCGGGGCTGCTGGCCGGCGATGTGGTTACGGCGGTCTCCGGCCTCCCCATTTTGAGCGCCGCCCAGCTGCAGCGCACCATCCGGGAGAACCCGGCGGGACGCACCGTGAACCTGACCATCGTCCGAGACGGCCGCACCCAGCAGCTGAGCGTGAAGCTGGGCGAGAGCCCGGGCCTGCGCGTGCAGCCGCAGGTGTTCGATCTGCAGGACTTCGAGAGGCTGCCGCGTGCCCTTCCCGGCTTGCGGGAAGGTCCCGGCGTCTTCATGTGGCAGGGCCGGCCGCGGTTGGGGATCCAGGCCACGCCCCTGACGGCCCAGATGGCGGACTACCTGAACTCGCCCGAGCAGGAGGGCGTGCTGGTCCTGAGCGTGGACGAAGATTCGCCCGCGGCGC
>JBFGHG010000617.1:0-3240 GCA_041578395.1 Acidobacteriota bacterium | reverse complement strand
CGAACGTCCGCACCCACGTCTCGTGCAGCAAGAACCCGTGCACCTCGTCGGGAAACACCAGCTGCTCGAACTCGACCCCCTGCTCCCGCAGCGCCTCCGCCAGGTGGACGCTCTCGCTGAAGGGCACGTTGCGGTCGTCGTCGCCGTGGATCAGCAGCACCGGCGAGCGCCAGGTGTCGACCGAGGCCAGGGGCGAGGACTCGAAGGCCAGTTTGGCCCGCTCGGGGTCTTCCAGCGGGTCGTAGGAGGGGATGAAGTTCCGGATCACCGGGTTCCAGTCGTGCACCCCGTGCAGATCGACGCCGGCCGCGAACAGGTTCGAGGCGCGGGCCAGCCCCAGCGCCGTCAGGTAGCCGCCGTAGGACCCTCCCCACAGCCCGATCCGTTCCGGGTCGACGTCCTGCAGCCCCTGCAGGTAGAGCCCGGCGCCCAGCACGTCGTTGAACTCGCTGGCGCCGCTGGCCCCGTAGTTCAGGGCCTCGCGGAACTCCATCCCGTAGCCGATGCCGCTGCGGTAGTTCACCGACAGCACCACGAAGCCGCGGCTGGCCAGGTACTGATTCATGGCGTAGGCGTTGTGGTAGTAGTTGCTGTAGTGGAACCCCAGCAGCATCTGCCGGCGCGAGCCGCCGTGAAAGTAGAGCACGGCCGGATGGCGCCGGCCCGCCCCGCCGGCCGGACGGAACAGCTGGCCCGGAATCGGCATCCCGTCGGCGGCCCGAAACACCACCGCTTCGGGCTCCACCAGCTGCGCCGCGGGAAAGGCTGAAGGGACGGCGTCGGGCGCCAGCAGCACCTCGCGCCCGTGCACCAGCGCCGCCGGACGGGCGGGCTGGCGGGCGGAGGAGCGGAAGAAGGCGATCACGTCCGGGTCGCTGGCCGGCGTCGGCGCCCATTCGATCCCGCTGCCGTCGGTCAGCGGCAGGGCCGGTCCGCCGCGGGCCGCCACCCGCCAGAGGTGACGCCGGTGAGGGTCACCCTGGTTGGAGTTGTAGACGATCTCGGTCCCGTCCCGGCTCAGCGCCGCGTACTCCACCTCGAAATTCCCAGGCGTCAGGTGCCGCGCCTCTCCGCCTTCGGCCGGGATCGAGTAGAGCTGGTTCCAGCCGTTCTTCTCCCAGGCGAAGACCAGGTGGCCGTCGCTGCTCCAGAACAGCTCGTTGTCGGCCAGGATCGACCAGTAGGCGCTCCCGGGCCCTTCCTCGGCCTGAAAGACGGTTCGGGACTCGCCCGATTCCAGGTCGAAGACCCGGATCGACCAGGGCTGGGCGCTGCGGGCGGGTTCGAAGATGCGAACCCCCCGGCGGGCGGGGAAACGCAGGAACGCGATCTTGCCGCCGTCGGGCGAGAAGACGGGATCGCTGTCCCGGTCGAGGCTGGGGTCCAGGAAGCGCACCCGCTCCTCCCCGGGCCGCATCACGCCGATGAAGCTGTGGTCCCCCCGGCCGCTGACGAACGTCAGCCGCGAGCCGTCCGGCGACCAGCGCAGCGAGGAAACCGACCCGCGCAGCTTGGTGAGCCGCTCCGGCTCCGAGTCGGCCGCCAGCCCGACGCGCCACAAATCCCCTTTGTCCAGATACAGCACCGCCTCCCCGTCGGGGGTGGGAAGCGGTGAAGACCCCGCCGCCAGCCGCCGCGCCTCGCCGTCCGCCCCCGTCCCCACGATCCAGACCGAACGCTCGGCAGGCTGCAGCTGATGCCGCGGATTCGGAAACTCCCCCTGCCGGTTGGCCCCATGCCCACGGACGAACACGATCCGCGACCCGTCGGGCGTGAAGGCCAGCTGCGAGACCTCCATCGCGTCGTCTTCCGTCCAGGAAGTCACCCGCCGCCCCCGATACTCCGGCGGCCCGGCCACCCAGACATTGCGAGCCCCCCCTTCGTTCATCACCCAGGCCACCGCCCCGCCCACGGGAGCCGCCACAAGGCCCGAAGGAAACGGAGCACTGAGAACCTCGGAAACCTCGAACCCCTGAGCCCAGCCCCCGACCGTAACCAGCAAGCCTGCAAGAACCGCCACCCCAGCCAGCCGAGCCACCATCCTCACCCCCCGGCACCCGTTTGAACATTGAAAATTGAACATTGAATTTTAATTGAGATTTGAGATTTGAGATTTGAGATTTACCGCCCTTTACAAGGGCGGCTCAAACCTCCCATCCACCGCCGTCCACCCCCCGTCCACGAACAGCACCGAACCCGTCACGTAGCTGGCCGCTTCCGAGAGCAGAAACACCGCCGGCCCCGCCATCTCTTCCGCCTCCGCCCAGCGCCCCAGCGCGCTCTTGGCCGCGTAGGCCCCGTACCAGTCCGGGTCGTCCCGGATCGGCCGCGTCAGGGGAGTATTCACCACCCCGGGCGCGATGGCGTTGACCCGGACGCCGCGCGGTCCCAGTTCGGCCGCCAGCGTCCTGACCAGCTGCACCAGCCCGGCCTTGGTGGCGGCGTAGACGCCCTGGCCGGGTTCGACCGTGACCGAGCGGATGGAGGAAAACGCCAGGATGCTGCCGCTTCCCTGCTCCTGCATGATCGCCCCGGCCGCCTGCAGGACGTGAAAGGTTCCCTGCAGGTTCAGCCCCACCACCCGCTCGAACTCCCCGCCGGCGTACTCGAGAATCGGCTTGCGGACGTTCATCGCGGGCGTGGTGACCACGCCGTCCAGCCGGCCGGACCGGGCAACGACGTCCTCGAGCGCCTCCCGCACCCGCTCCGATTCGCGGATGTCCAGTGCGGCCGAGGACCCGGCCGGCCCGATCTGGGCGGCCACCCGCCGCGCTCCCTCCCCGTCCAGGTCCAGACAGGCCACCGCCGCACCCTCGGCGGCACAGCCCAGCGCCACGGCGCGGCCGATGCCGGAGGCGGCTCCGATGACGGCCACCGACTTTCCGCTCAGGTCGAATGCAGGCCCCCTCATAGATCCAGCCGGAGTCTACCATTTTGCCGGATCGCCCTCCCGCGATATCCTCTCCCCGTGGTGAGCTCCCGAAGCAGCGCCCGATCGGAAAGCGCGGACGCCGTCCTGGCTGCGGTGCAGGCCCTGGAGCCGGAGATCGTCGACTTCACCCGCCGGCTGATCCGCGTCCCGACCGTCAACCCGCCCGGCGAAGGGTATGTGGAGTGCGCCGAGCTGATCGCAGACACCCTGTCACGGCTCGGTTTCCAAGTCCGCAGCCAGCCGGCCGAAGGGATGCCCCAGCACACCGCCCGCCATCCGCGCGTCAACGTGGTGGGCGTGCGCGAGGG
>JBFGHG010000616.1:0-3242 GCA_041578395.1 Acidobacteriota bacterium | reverse complement strand
GGCCCGGGCAGAGATCCCCATCACCAGGAGCTGCTCGAGCAGGGCGCCGAGGCGCCGGCGGGAGAGGGCGGAGCGGCCCGCCGCGGGATTGTGGATCAACAACGCCTTGGTCATGCTCGTTCCCCTGCCCCGGCAGCGATGCAAGTCGCTTTCCAAAGGAAGCGCAGACGCCGGGAGTACTCACCGACCTCTCGGCGGCCAGGGGCGGAACTGTGTGAACGATCCCGGCTTCAGTCGGTCACCACGGGGCCCGAGGGGGCGGGTAGTTCGAGGGGAATCGCGGTCAGCTCAGCAAGGAAACGCTCCTTGACCGCAGTGAACTCGCTCCAGTACTTCTTGTCGACCGCCTTGTCCGAGGGCCAGGCGATTCTCTTGCGCGGGTTCAGGTAGCGCCCGCGCGGATCCTGAATCCGGTAGTCGAGGTGCGCCGCGGTCGCCAGGCCGGTCGCGCCCACTTTGCCGATTGCCTGCCCCTGCTGGACCGCGCGGCCGGCCGAGACCAGGATCTTGGAGAGGTGCGCATAGCTGGTGGTGAAGCCGTTGGGGTGGCGGATCTGCACGAACTTCCCGAACCCACCCTTGGTGCCGGCGAATACGACCCTGCCGCTGGCCGAGGCCAGCACGGGCGTCCCGTAGGGAGCCGCGAAGTCGAGGGCGGGATGCGGGCGCCGTTTCTTCAGGATGGGGTGAAAGCGCGAGTAGCTGAAGCCGGAGGAGATGCGCGGGCTGAAGTGGAACGGCACCTTCAGAAAGGCCTTGCGCAGCGACTGTCCCTTGGCGTCGTAGTAGCGGGCCTGGTCCGAACCGGGAGCCGGAAAGCGGAAGCCGTAGAAGTCCGCGCCCCGGCTGTTGAACTGCACCGCCAGGATGTCTCCGTATTCCAGGAAACTCCCTTCCTTGTAGCGCTTCTCGACCACCAGCTTGAACCAGTCGCCGGCCTGGATGGCGGTGAAATCGACGTCCCATTGCAGGATCTCGGCCAGCCGTACCACCAGCGTGCCGTCCTCTCCCAGCTCCAGCAGCGTGTTCCAGAGGGACTCGCGCAGCACGCCCGCCAGCTGCGCCACCTTCGTCTCCAGCGGGTAGTGCACCCCCTGGCCCAGGAACTGCTCGCCCTCGCGGACGGCGCGGAAGTACTTCTTGGAGTCGATTTCGTATCGGAAGGAGACGAACGCTCCCGACAGATCGGTCACGTAGGTGTAAGCGTTTCCCGCGCGCACGCGGTGCAGGTTGTAGACGTCTTCGGTTTCGGCAATCAGGCGGTGCAGCTGGGCGGGCTCGACTCCGTGCCGCCCCAGCACTTCCTGCAGATTGGAGTCGCGCGGGAAGATGCCTTCGTGCCGGACGGTGGGGGCCTGCGGCGGCGGCGCGGGCGGTCCCACCGGCGTGTCCGCGGTTGGCGGCGGCTGGGTGCAGGCCACCGACCAGGAGAGCAAGCAGAGGGCCAGCCAGGTCCGCTTCACTTCGATCCGTCTCCCGGTGCCCGGAGTTTCTCGGCCAGGAGCGTTTCGACGCGCGCCGGGACCAGGCCCCCGATCGGCCCTCCCAGGCGCGCGATCTCTTTGACCAGGCTCGAGGAGAGGTAGGAGTACTCCTCGGCCGGGACCATGAAGACCGTCTCCAGTTTGGGCTGCATCCTTCGGTTCATCAGTGCCATCTGAAACTCGTAGTCGTAATCGGTCACGGCCCGGATGCCCCGGACGACCACGCGGGCCTGGCGGGCCTCCGCGTAATGGACCAGCAGTCCCTCGAAAGTGTCCACCTCCACGTTGTCCCAGCCGGCCGTCGCCTCGGCCAGCAACCCCACCCGCTCGTCCAGACTCAGCAGGGGAGTCTTGTCCGTGTTGACCAGCACGGCCACCACCAGCCGCTCGAATATGCGGCGGGCCCGATTGACCAGGTCGAGGTGGCCGTTGGTCACCGGGTCGAAGGAACCTGGATAGAGCGCAGTCGTCCCCCGTCCCATCAAGACCGCATCATCGTAAATGCCTGAGCCTATTGACGTCAAGGCGCCGGCTCACACGCGGACCGGCGAACGGATTGGGAACCCTCCCGGAATCCCGTTGACAACCGGTGCCGCCGCTTCGTATCCTACCCTCCGCTCGCCGAATTCCCCCACAGGCTGTGTTGGTCTTTTCCTGCGCTCGGCTCGGCCGTGCCGTGCTGGAACAGGTCTGGAGGCGCTATCATCGCCTGCTCCGCCGGGTGGCGGGTCGAATCCTGCTGGACCGGGACGCCGTGGAGGACGTCCTGCAGGAGTCGTTCGCCCGGGCGCTGGCCGCGCGCCGCCGCTTCTCCGGACGCCGCGAGGCCCTCAACTACCTCAACCGGGTGGTGATCAACACCTCGATCGATTTTTACCGCAAGCGGAGGCGGCATCTGCTCCGTTTCCAACCGGTCGACCCGGCCGGACCTCCCCTCGAGGAACTGGTCGGCCGGGCGGGCAGTGACCGGCGGTCTCCGACTCCCCTGGAACGGCTGCTCTCCCGGGAACGGCTGCAGGCGCAGGAGTCTGTTCTGCGGCACGTGCACGATGCCCTGACCGACCTGCCCCGCGGGCAGCGGGACGCCATCGACCTGCTGCTGAACCGCAATGGCCGCAGCTGCCGCGAAGTGTGCGCCGAGGCCGGCATTCCCTACTCCACGGCCCGCAGCCGGATGCTGGGAGGAATCGACCGCATCCGTCGGCAGCTGCTGGATCGCGAGGACTTCCGTCAGCTGATGAGGATGCGCCGATGACATGCGACGATCGCCCGCGGCCGGCCCCACTGCTGCGCCGGCTCCGAAACTCCCCCGACGATCCCGTCCCGTCTGGGGCGCGCAGCGCTTTTCCGACCCGGCGCCGCCCCCGCGCCGCTGCACGGCTGGGCGGCCGGCGCGCTCTCTCGAGGGTGGGAATCGCCCTCGCAGGGATGCTGGTGCCGGCAACGGAGCTGCGGGAAGTCACCCTCGCCCCGGCCTGCTGGCTGGCGCTGCTGTTGCCGGCGGGGCTTTTCCTGATTCTCGCACTGTGGTTACTCGGCCGCCGCGCCTTCGTCCGCGGGTTCCAGCAGCAGCAGGTGGCTGTCTCCCGCCTTCAAAGTCTTCTTCAGGCGCCAGCCGGCGAGGAAGCTCAGCGGCGTCTTCTTGAAGATTTCCAGGATCACCAGCGAGCCGGGGCTCACCAGCCCGAACCTCTTCAGCTGTGCCAGCAGCGGCGCGTAGCGGGGAAAACCGTAGGGCGGGTCCAGGAAGACGAAGTC
>JBFGHG010000615.1:0-3252 GCA_041578395.1 Acidobacteriota bacterium | reverse complement strand
GGTCCGAAAGCCGCCGCGCCAGCGACCGTGACAGCAACACCGCCGGGCGCCACACGCCCTGGGCGCAGGCTCCCGGCCAGTCCGCAGGCGCCTGCAGCAGCTCGGGAAGGCGCTGCAGCTGCAGCCGGGCGTTGGCTCTTTCCAGCAGCCGCGAAAGGCGGGGATCGTTCCAGGGGGGGCAACGCTCGCGAAGACGCCGGGCCAGCGCCGCCTGTACCAGCCCGCGAACGGCCACCCCGCTCAGCAGCGCGAACCCGAGCAGACGCAGCCAGTCGACGGTGGCGCTCTGGGTCGGATTGTCCAGCAGGATGCGGAGGTTGAGGATCAGCCGGAGGTAGGCGTCAGCGAACGTCTCGGGCATCGTCTGCTCTCCTCCTCTCGATGAGCCGCTCGAGCTCCTCCATCAGCCCTTCGTCCTCCTCCACCCGGTCCAGCAGCTGCTGCACGACCGGCGACCCGAAGTCGCGCACCAGCCCTTCCAGCACCGATCCCACCAGCGAACGGGTGTACTCGTGGCGCGAGCAGACCGGTTGGTAGCGGTAAGAATAGCCTTCCTTCTGCCGCTGGAGCAGGCCCTTTTCGGCCAGCCGGGCCATCACCGTCATGACCGTCGTGTAGGCGACCTCCCGGCGCTCGAGCAGCCTTCGGTGGACGTCGTGCACCGTGGCGGGGGAGCCGCTCCATAGGATCTCCATCACCTCGTTTTCGAGGTCTCCGAGGACCTTGTTCAGGCCCCGCTTGTCCGGGTCGAGGTCGAACTTGGCCATCTCAGTGCTCGTGCGGGGTGGCGGGGGGGACGTAGGTCAGTTCCGCCAGCTTCCCCCCCTCGTCCAGCTGCAGATAGAACTCCCGCTGGGCGCGATCGAAGGTGACCTTCACAAACGCTCCCGGCGATTCCAGGCTGGCGAACTCGATCTTGCGGATCTTGCCGAAGCGCGCCAGCACCCGTGCAGCCGCGCGCCAGATCTCGTTGGGCTGCATCCCGCGGGGGTTGTCCACGAACAGCTGATCGAAGCGCTGGTAGTCGTCGGCCGCCACGGCCAGCACCGCCTCCCGCATGGCGTCCACGAAACGCTGCTGCCCGGCGCCCGCCGCCACCACTTCCAGGTCGGCCGGCGCCCAGGGAGTGTCGAGCGTGCGCTCGAGCGTGAAGCGCAAGACGCCGTCCTCGGCCCGGCAGTGGCTCTCGGCCTCCAGGAAGTTCAGGAAGCGGAGTCGGCACTCATAGGCGTGTCCCAGCAGGTCCGGCCGGTAGTGGAGTTCGCCCGACTCGAAGCTCACCGCTGCGGCCGGCGCCGAGAACGCGAAGGGAGACTCGGTGGCGATCGTGTGCAGTGTCAGGGCGGGTTCGCCGTCGCCGCCCGGCTTCAGTTCGACCCAGATCTCCAGCGGCTCCCCGGTGGGGGCGGTCAGCTCTCCCCGCCAGCGGCCCGCTGCGGGGCCATCGGCCGATCCCTCGCGCCGCGGTTCCCGGACCAGCTTGGCCCGCATCGGCCCCAGGCCCAGGTCGACGTTTTTCACCGAGTACACCTCTCCCAGGCGCTGCCCGCCGTCGCGCGCTACCCAGACCGTCCCCGCCCCCGACGCGCGTGCCGCCCCGGAGCTTTCCTCCAGCTGGACCCCGATGCGATACGCGGGCCGCCCGAAGTACTCCTCCGGGCCGTGAAAGGTATAGATGAACTTGGCCTTCCGCGCGCCCGATTCCGGGTTCTCGTCCTGCCCGTAGACCCAGGTGTCCCCCGGCCGGACCTCCACCGGAGAGTAGACCAGGGACACGAGGCTCTCCAGCCGGCCGCCGCGCGGGCTGGCGCCTACGGCGGACAGAAAGTATCCGCGCTCGGAAAAGTGCAGGGTGCGGTCCGGAATTCCCACCTGGACGTTGGAGTTTTCACGCCCGGCCACGGTGACCGAGGGCTCCCCGTTGTCCCGGCGAATCACGATCTTGCCGGGAGGAGATTCGGCGACGGTTTCCGTGGAGGCGTAGCGCACCTCGATCAAACCGCGGGGAGACAGGTGGCTCAGCCGGACGTCGTATGCAACGCTGTCCCCCGGCTCGGGCGTCCAGGAGATCTTCACCGGCTCGGGGCCCGCCAGGAGGGCGCCGGCGAGCGACAGCGCCGCTCCCAGTGTCGAAACAAAGGTTCGGAGATTCATGTCAGTCTTTACTACGCAGGATAGTATACATGGGTTCCGCTTTTCTCGGGTTCGGTCGCGCGGGCAACGCCCCTCAGGAGGGCGAGATGCTCACGGCGGAACCCGGGTCGGCGCGATCCGCCGTCCCTTCCGAGAGGAGGTGCTTTTCGTAGAGGATGTGGATCAGGCCGTCGGCCAGTCCGATCTGGGGAACGTAGAGGCGTTCGATCCCGGCCCACTTCAGGACCCTGAGATAGATGCGGGCGGCGGGCACGATCACGTCGGCGCGGTCGGGTTTCAGGCCCAGCTTCTCGATCCGCTCTCGAAGCGAGTGGCGCCCCAGCATCTTGGCCGTTCGCTTCAGCGTCTTGTAGCCGATGGGTTTGCCGTCCTTGATCCGGTTCAGGCGGAAGATCTTGTTGATGTTGCCGCCGCTGCCGATCCCTTCCAGCGGCCGGCTGGAGGCGGTCAGCTCGTCCAGCCAGTTCTTCATCTTCTCCCAGCGGTCGGCCGGGACCAGCCCCTGCAGCAAACGCACGGTGCCGATGTCGAAGGAGGCGGAGCGGGTCCACTCGCCGCCCGAATAGACGCTCAACTCGGTGCTCCCCCCGCCCACGTCGACGTACAGGTAGCGCGCGGATGGGTCCAGTTGCTGCTCGATGTGGTTGGAACAGATGATCTCGGCTTCGCGCCGGCCCCCGATCACTTCCAGCCAGATGCCGCTGCGGCGGTAGATCCTCTCCACGAGTTCGTGGCGGTTGGCGCTCTCGCGCATGGCGGAGGTGGCGCAGGCCATGTAGTCGATCGGCTGGCAGGCGCGGATCAGGTGGCGGAAGCCGATCATGGTATGGACCAGGCGTTCGGAGAGCGCGGGCGAAATCCGGCCCCGCCGGAAGGCCTCTTCGCCCAGCCGGACGGGAATGCGGAAGAGGGCTTCTTTCTTGAAGACCGGCGTGCCGTTGGGGATCACGCGGGACAGCAGCAGACGGACCGCGTTGGAGCCGACGTCGATGGCAGCGAAGCGGGGGTAGATATCCGTCGCCTCCGACCGTTGGGCCATCTCTTCATTGTGTCAGATCTTGGTGACAGTCCGCGTACCGTCCGCGCCCACCGGCTCGC
>JBFGHG010000614.1:0-3252 GCA_041578395.1 Acidobacteriota bacterium | reverse complement strand
GGAGTGCGACGTCTGGCGCACCTCTCCGTTGACCCGAAGCTCCATCGAGAGGTCGTGCGGGTCGGGGATCTCGTCCGCGGTCACGATCCACGGCCCGAGCGGGCAGAACGTGTCGATCGCCTTGCAGAAGGAGAAGACGCCCGACCGCATCTCGCGGCGCTGGATGTCGCGCGCCGTGATGTCGTTGAAGATCACGTAGCCGCCCACGTAGGCCATGGCCTCTTCGGGCCCGAAGTGCTTGCCCGATTTCTTCAGCACCACCGCCAGCTCCAGTTCGTAGTCCAGCTCCCGGGTGAGGTGTTCGGGGTAGATCACCGGCTCCTCGTGGCCGATGATGGCGTCCACGTTCTGGAAGAAGACGATCCAGGGCCGCACCGGGTGCGAGAACCCGGCCCGCTCGGCTTCCTCGTGGTGCTCCCGGAAGTTGCCGGCGGTGTGGAAGAACTTGCGCGGCCGGATGGGCGCCCGCAGCCGGACGGCCGAAGCGTCGTACAGCAGCTGTTCTCCGCCGGGTCCTCGCACGTCCGCACCTTGCCCGGTGACGAATTCCACCGCCTCGCGCGCCGCGTCCAGACTGCGGTCCCCCCCTTCGAACAGCTCGCGCATCCGGGCCGGGACGCGGGCCGAGGCCATCCGGTAGAACGCCGGTTCCTTCCCGCGCTCGGCCAGCCACAGGGCGCAGGCCAGCTCGAGGTCCACGATCGTGTCCGCACCCAGCAACGCGCCCGTTCGTTTCTCGGCCGGACGCGGCTCGAACGTCACCAGCTTCATGGCGCTTATGATGGTGCAGGGTCGGACCGATGTCCAGAATGCTGATACAGCCACCACCCGAGCACGCCGCACAGTGCGAATCCGAAGGCGTTGGCCGTCCCGTGCAGCAGCGCCATCCCGGGGATGTCCAGACGCGCCAGCGGGAGGAAAGCCCGGCTCCCGTACAGGGCCGCCAGGGTCATGCCGAACAGGAGCGAAAGGGCGGACAGCACCCAGAGCACCCGAACCCGGCGGGACGGCCCCGCCTCCAGCGCGAGGCGGAGATGGAGCGCCGCCGAGGCCGCGGCGGCCAGGGCCAGCCACCAGGAGGCGGCCATTTCCAGATGGAATCCCGCCCCCAGCTGGGTGGCGGTGATGCCGGCGGCCACAAGCGGCACGCCGGCGACGACTCCCAGAGAGGCCGCGCTCGCCAGCCGCCCGGGAATCCTCTCCGCCGCCAGTCCCGTGAGGATGGGGAGCACGAAGCCCGCGTAGTGGAAGTGGATGGCCGTCAGCAGCACGATGATGGGCTCGAAGTCGAGGGGGCGGACGCCCAGCCGGTCGGCCAGCAGCCAAGCGCCACCCACGCCCAGGTAGACCAGTCCGGCGATCACCGCCAGCTGGGCCGGACTCCGGAAGCCCTCCCGCCTCAGCCGGTCCAGACCTGCCACCGCCACCAACGCAGTCAGAGCCACCCAGCCAAGGGCGATCACCGCCGTGAGGACACCCGCGTCGGAGTAGTACGCGGGTCCCAGGAAGAAGGAGGTCGGCCAGAGCGTGGCGCCTGCGCGGCGCAGGTTTCCGTCCCTGTCCGGCTCGGCGAGTTCCAGGACCAGCGGGAACAGCACCATGGGGGACAGCAGCAGCAGGCCGATCGGCCAGACGTCCTGGCGCGGGCCGAAGGCCCAGATCAGCAGGGCGAAGAGCACCCAGGCGAACCCGCCGATCAGGGCCTGCTTCACGGCCGCCCTCCGCACAGCCGGGCGATGGTCAGCGCGTATACGCCGGTAATGTCGACCATGGTCTGGATCGGCAGCTTCTCCCCGTCCGCCTTGCGCACTCCGGCCGACGGCCCGTAGTTGACCGTCTCGACGCCGTAGCGCGTGAGCACGGAGGCGTCCGAGCACCAGATCACGGTGTCCCGCTCCGGCGGCGACCCCAGCACGGTCTGGTGGCCCGCCTCCAGCGCCCGCACCATGTCGTGGTCGCGGCGGATCTCGGCGCCCGGGCAGCTCACGAAGACTTCCGACTCGATCCCCCAGTCGGGGTGTTCCTCCCGCAGCGCGCGCACCAGCCTCTGGAACTCCCGGCGGGCGTCGGCCAGGGGGATGGAGGGGGGCACGCGGACGTCCAGGAAGAGGTCGCAGCGCTGGGGCAGCCGGCTGACCCGCCAGGGCTGGCCGGCCTGAATGCATCCCAGGTTCACCAGACCCTGCTTGTTGCCGTAGGCGGCCTTCTCGCCCCAGGCGGCCGACCACTCCAGGACGCGTTCGGTGATCCGGTGCATGCGTCGGATGGCGTTTTCGGGCTGGCGGCCGCTGCTGAAGCCGGTGTGCATGAAGGGCCCCGAAGTGGAGATCCGCGTCCACATCGAGCCGTAGTGGCCCAGCACGATCTTGAGGTCGGTGGGCTCGCCGAGGATGCACATGTCCGGGAGCACGCCCTGGTTGACGAGCCGATGCGTCCCCACGCCGTACCCGCGGTACTGCGCGCCGCTGTACTCTTCTCCCCACTGCGACTTTTCGATTTCCCCCACCACGGCGGCCAGGTAGACGTCGCCGGCCAGCTTCACACCGGCGGCGCGCACCGCCTGGAGCGCGTGGACGTAGCAGACCAGCGCACCTTTCATGTTGTAGATGCCCAGGCCGTAGATGACGCCTTCCTGCACTACGGGTTCCGGCTTGAAGCCGATGCCGGTGAGGTGTTCCTCCTGCCCGGTGTAGGAGGTGTCCATGTGGCCGTTGAACATCAGGCTGGGTCCTTCGCCGTTGCCTTCGGCGAGGCCGACCACGTTGGGCCGGTCTTCTTCGACCTCGTACCAGGCGACCTGCAGCTTCATCTTCCGGAATACGGAGCGCATGTAGTCGGCCATCTCGTACTCGTCCCCGGTGGGGCTGGGGATGGAGATGACGTCCTTGGACATCTGCACGATGCCGTCGCGGTCGACGTGGGAGAGGATGCGTTTTTCGAGCTTCTCGTCCAGTTGCATGGGTGGCCTTTCAGCTCGGAAGTCTACTCTGAAGCAGCTCGGAAGTGCTGGCCCTCCGAGTCGAGCCAGGAATGCTGCACCCGGAGCAACCGTCGAGCCGGTTGCCGGGAACGGGGCGGCGAGCCGCCGCACTCCGCGACTACGACCGAAAGTCGTCAGGGAAGGGGCACAACGCCTCCGCCCCCTGCTTCGTGATCCAGTAGTTGTCCTCCAGCCGCAACCCGCCCCCCTCCGGCCAGTAGACCCCCGGCTCGATGGCCAGCACCATCCCCTCGGCGATCTCCCCCCCGACG
>JBFGHG010000613.1:0-3253 GCA_041578395.1 Acidobacteriota bacterium | reverse complement strand
GTCCTTGAAGGTGCCCGGCTCCCCCTCGTCCGCGTTGACCACGAGGTAGCGGGGTTGGGCCGTGTCGCGGGGGACGAACGACCACTTCCGGCCGGCGGGAAATCCCGCTCCTCCGAGACCGCGCAGGTTGGGCCGGGCCACCTCGTCGATCACCTCCGCAGGCGTCATCGAGGTGAGTGCTTTTCGGGCCGCCGCATACCCGCCGCCGGCGACGTACTCGTCCAGCCAGGTCCCGCCGGGGTCTGCAAAGCGGGTGGAGAGCACGGGCCCGCCGGTGGTGAGGTACGGCTCGGGCTCGGGCAGCGGCGCGGAGTCGCCGGGGTCCTCGAGCGCCGCCTCCAGCACGCGGTCCAGCGTCTCCCCTTCCAGCGGACCCAGGTAGGCCTCGTCCAGCTGGCCCATGGGCGCCATCTCACAGGCGCACAGGCACTCGGCCTCGGTCAGGGTCAGCTCGCCGCCCGGGGTGGTCTGGCCCGGCCGGATGCCGAGGTCTTTTTCGATCCGCTCCAGCACCTTCCCGGAGCCGCGCAGCCGGCAGGTCAGGCTGGTGCAGACGCGCAACTCGCGCCGGCCGACCGGCCGGGTGTGAAACATGTTGTAGAAACTGACCGCCTCGTGCACGTGCGAGCGCGCCACCCCCAGCATCGTGCCGACCCAGGCCTCGCCCTCCGGCGACACGTAGCCTTCCGTCTCCTGCACCAGCCACAACAACGGCAGCATGGCGGCCTTGGGGTGTTCGTAGCGCTCGATGATCCGGCGGGCGCGCGCCTCCAGGTCAGCCGTCATCGAGCCGTCCCCCATGAAGCACGATCACACTCGCATCGGGCGTCTCTCGCAATCGGAATCGCGGTCATCGGTCGAGTTCTCCGCCGATCATGTTGACCGAGCCGAAGGTGGGGATCATGTCGGCGATCATGTCGCCTTCCAGCATCGGCGCCAGGGCCGACATGATGGCAAAGCAGGGGGGGCGGACTCGGACCCGGTAGGGTTGGCCGGCGCCGTCGCTGACCAGGTAGAAACCCAGCTCCCCGTTGGCCCCTTCCACCGGGAAGTAGACTTCCCCCCGGGGCGGGCGGACGCCGTGGCCGTGCATCACCAGCTTGAAGTGGTTCATCAAGCCCTCGATGTTCCCGTAGGTGTCCTCCTTGGGCGGCAGAAACGCCCGTTTTTCGCCCGCCGCGATGGACGGGTGCCGGTCGCGCCCGGAACCCTCGAGCGTGGGGTCGGTCACGGCGCGGGCGCGGGCGATCGCCTCGATGTCCCCCGCCTTGCCCAGGTCGACCATCCGGTCGGCCGGGATGGGGCGGCCCGTCTCGGGATCCACCTGAAAGGGGCCGCCCGGGATGTCGCGCAGCGCCTGCTCCACGATGCGCATCGACTGCCGCATCTCCTCCATGCGCACCAGGTAGCGGTCCATGTTGTCTCCCTCGGTGCCCACGGGGACGTCGAAGTCCAGCCGGTCGTAGACGGCGTAGGGGCAGTCCTTGCGGACGTCGTATTCGGGTCCGCTGGCCCGCAGGAAAGGGCCGGTGATGCCGTAGGAGATGGCGTCCTCGCCCGAGATCACGCCGGTGCCGTTCATGCGGTCGGTGAAGATGCGGTTGCGGGTCAACAGTCCGTCCGCATCCTCGAGCACCTTGCGCAGTTCGTCGAACGCCTGGAGGCAGCCCTCGGCAAAGTCGTCGGGCAGGTCGGACTTCACGCCCCCCACCCGGCAGTAGGACACCGTCAGCCGCGCTCCGGTCACCATTTCCACGAGGTCCCAGAGATACTCGCGGGCCTTGATCATGTAGAGGAAGACGGTGAACGCCCCCAGCTCCATGGCGGTGGCGCCGACGCAGGTGAGGTGGTCGGTGATCCGGGAGACTTCCGACAGGATCACGCGCACGTAGTGGCAGCGCTCGGGCACCTCGACCCCCAGCAGCTTTTCCACCGCCATGCAGTAGCCCATGTTGTTGATCAGCGGCGAGACGTAGTTGAGCCGGTCGGTGTAGGGGATGACGCCGTTGTAGTCCACCACCTCGGACATCTTTTCGAAGCCGCGGTGCAGGTAGCCGATCTCCACGTCGGCGTTGCAGATCTGCTCCCCGTCCAGGTCCGCCACGATGCGGATGATCCCGTGCATCGCCGGGTGGGCCGGGCCGATGTTGAGCATCATGTCCCGGGTCTCCAGTTCGGCGGCCGACGATTCGCCTGCGGGGGTGGGAGCCGAGGACTGGGTGTTGGGATTCGTCATGGAAGTCAGTTGAGGGGACCGACCAGGGGCTGGCGCTTGTTGACGGGATAGTCCTTGCGCAGCGGATGGCCTTCGAACTCTTCGTACATGAGGATGCGCTTCAGATTGGGATGCCCGCGGAAGCGGATGCCGAACATGTCCCAGACTTCCCGTTCCAGCCAGTTGGCCCCCGCCCACAGGGGCGTCAACGAATCCACCTCCAAATCGGACTCGGGGACGGGGACGACCAGCCGCAGCCGGTGTTTGTGCTCGAGCGAATAGAAGTGGTAGACGACCGCGAAACGGTCGTCGGCAGGCGGACCGGGCCAGGGGTCTTCGTCGGGGATCTCCGGCGCCGGACCGACCCCGACTCCCGAGGAGGTGAAAAACGCCGGGGCGCGGTGCTTCCCGAAGGCGGAGTAGTCCACGGCGGTGACGTCCATCAGGAAGTTCATGCGGGTGGCGGCATCGTCCCGGAGCCAACGGGCGACGTCGAGCAAAGAGCCCGGCTGCACGATGACGGTCTCGTCGCCCCGATAGGCGTGCGACGCCTGGACGGCGTCCGGGAAGCGGTCCCTGAGCAGCTCGATCACCGCAGGCCCTCCGGCCGGGCCTCGGGAGCCGGCCTCTGCCCGCCGTAATGTTGAGCCTGGATCTTGTCCTGCAGCTTGATGAGTCCGTCCAGCACGTATTCCGGCCGCGGAGGGCAGCCCGGGATGTAGACGTCCACCGGCATGATGGTGTCGATGCCCATCACCGTGGCGTAATTGTCATAAAAACCGCCCGTGCAGGTGCAGACCCCGAAGGCGACCACCCACTTGGGCTCGGCCATCTGGTTGTAGATGCGCTTCAAGACCGGTGCGATTTTGTGGCTGATCGTGCCCACGACGAAAAGCACGTCGGCCTGACGCGGAGAGAATCTGGGAAAGCCCGCTCCGAAACGGTCGACGTCGTAGTGAGAGCAGGCCGTGGCCATGTACTCCATCCCGCAGCACGCGGTCACGAAGGGGTACTGGAAGATCGAGAACTTGCGGGCCC
>JBFGHG010000612.1:0-3254 GCA_041578395.1 Acidobacteriota bacterium | reverse complement strand
TTTCGACGTTCTGGGAGTGAAGGCCGCCGCCGGGCGGCTGCTGGAGGCCGCCGACGAGGACCCCGCCTCGGATGCCGTGTTTCTGCGTCACGGCTACTGGCAGAGCCGCTTCGGAGGCGAGCCGGGGGCGGTGGGCCGGACCTTCAACCTGAGCGGCTTTCCCGTGACGGTGGCCGGGGTGCTGCCGGCCGACTTCGAGATCCTGCACCCGGACGCGCAGTTCCCACGCGACGTGGACGTCTGGGTGCCGCTGCCCGGCGTCCTGCAGGCCGTCTTCGGCGCCGGGCGCTACCAGGAGCTCCCGCGAGGGTCGCACTTCATGCGCGGGTTTGCCCGCATGAAACCAGGGGTCACGCCGGCGCAGGCACAGGCGGACATGACCGCCGTGGCGGCCCGGATTCAGGAGAAGACGCCCGACTACTACGACTTCGAAGGCTGGGGCATCAAGGTAATATCGCTGCACGACGACCTGGTCGAGGAGGTGCGTCCGGCTCTGCTGGTGCTCATGGGAGCGGTGCTCTTCGTACTGCTGATCGCGTGCGTGAACGTCGCCAATCTCCTGCTGACGCGGGCCGTGGGGCGCGAGCGGGAGATCGCCCTGCGCACCACGCTGGGGGCCACGCGATGGCGGCTCACGCGGCAGCTGCTGACTGAAAGCCTGGTGCTGGCGCTGGCCGGAGGAGCCGCGGCGGTGACGCTCGCCTACGGGTTGATCCGCGCCCTGGCGTGGGTGGCGCCCGCCGATCTGCCGCGGGCGGCCGAAGTCTCCCTGGACTGGAGCGTGCTGGCCTTCGCCCTGCTGCTGTGCCTCTCCGCCGGGCTGCTGTTCGGGCTCTTCCCGGCTGTTCACGCCTGGAAAGAAGACCTGGTGGAGTCGCTCAAGGAAGGCGGACGGGGGTCGTCGGGAGGCCGCCGCGGCCGGCGCTTCCGGACGGCGCTGGTGGTGGCCGAGACGGCGCTGGCGTTGATTTTGCTGGCCGGCGCCGGCTTGATGATCAAGAGCTTCTCCCAGCTCACCGAGGCCGACCCCGGCTACCGCAGCCAGGGGGTGCTGACCTTCCTGGTCAACCTGCCGCAGGTCCGCTACTCCCAGCCGGAGCAGGTGCGAAGCTTCTACGACCGGCTGCGGGAGCGGCTCGAGAGCGTGCCCGGCGTGATCTCGGCCGGCGCCATCTCGCACCTTCCCCTGAGCGGCAGCGCCTCCTCCGGGACCACCCGGGTGCGCCGTTCCGAGACCGTGCCGGAAGACCGGCGGGCCGGCGAGATCGACCGGCGGGTGGTGACCCCCGGCTACTTCGAAACCATGGGAACGCGGCTGCGGCAGGGGCGCTACTTCCTGGAGTCTGACCATGCCGAGGCCCCGCTGGTGGCCATCGTCGACCAGGAGTTCGTGAACCGTTTCTGGCCGGACGAAGACCCCTTGGGGCAGCACGTCTCCATCAACTTCGGCGGTGACCCGATGTGGCGCGAAGTGGTCGGCGTGATCGACCACCAGCGCCATCAGAGCCTGGACCGGGTGGGGCGGGGCCAGGTCTACTTCCCGCTCGAGCAGCAGCCCAACAACCGCATGTACCTGTCGGTCCGGACTTCTCTGGACCCCTCCGAGCTGGCCCCGGTGGTGCGCGGCACCGTGCTCGAGATCGACCCGGACCAGCCGATCTCCGACGTTCAGGCCATGAGCAGCCGGACGGCGGCCTCCCTCTCCGGCCCGCGCTTCACGCTCCTGCTGCTGGGGGCCTTCGCGGTGCTGGCGCTGGTGCTGGCGGCCGTCGGCATCTACGGCGTCCTGTCCTATTCCACCCAGTCCCGCCGCGGCGAAATCGGGGTGCGCATGGCGCTGGGCGCCGATTCCCGGGCGGTCCGCGGCCTGGTGCTGCGCCAGGGTCTGCTGCTGGTGGGGCTCGGCCTGCTGCTGGGCCTGCCCGCCGCCCTGGGCCTGTCGCGCTTTCTGGAGAGCCTCCTGTACCACGTCGAGCCCACCGACCCGGCCATCTACGCTTCGGTGGGGGGCGTACTGCTGCTGGCCGCCCTGCTGGCCTGCTACCTCCCCGCCCGCCGCGCCACCCGCGTCGACCCCGTGGAAGTCCTGCACAGCGAATGAACGGGGGCGCGGGAGCCTCGTTCATTCGCTGAACAATATTGTTTTCCAAGGCAACATATTTTGTGACCAGGATCACCTTTTTTGTGTGAAACAATTGCCGCATAGGGAAAAAATCCGGGGAGAATGAGGGGTTCACCCTATAGCTTGGGGTGCGGCTCGCGTCCTAGACTGGCCGGAGTTCGAATCAAGCTCGAAAAAGGAGGTCAGTAATGCGGAAACCCATTCTACTGGTGGCCGTGCTGTTCCTGCTGGCAGCCACGGCCTGGGCCGGAAACGGCCAGATCCTGAAAGCCAACGGCCCAAAGATCGACGATCAATACATCGTCGTCTTCCGGGACGGCTCGCACGGACCCACCGTCGCGAACCAGCTGGCGGCCATTCACGGCGGCAACATCGTCAGAACTTTCAGCCATGCGCTGCAGGGCGCCGTCTTCCAGCTTCCGGAGCAGGCGGCCCGGGCGCTGGCGCGGGACCCGAACGTCGAGTACGTGGAGGAAGACCAGATCGTCACTCTGGACGCCTCGGGCTCGCAGAGCGGGGCGACCTGGGGACTGGACCGGGTCGACCAGCGCAACCTTCCCCTCAACGGAGTCTACAACTACGATTTCTCCGGGGAGGACGTCCACGTGTACATCCTCGACACGGGAATTCGTACTTCCCACAATGACTTCGGAGGCCGCGCCTCGGCGGACTTCGATGCCATCGGCGACGGCCAGAACGGCCAGGACTGCCACGGGCACGGCACGCACGTGGCCGGAACCGCCGGCGGGTCCACCTGGGGCGTGGCCAAGGACGTGCGGCTGCACGCCGTGCGCGTTCTCAACTGTGCCGGCAGCGGCTCCAACTCGGGCGTCATCGCCGGCGTGGACTGGGTGACGGCCAATCACATCTCCCCGGCCGTGGCCAACATGAGCCTGGGCGGCGGGATTTCCACCGCTCTGGACAACGCCGTCAACAACTCGGTCAACGCGGGCGTCTTCTACGCCGTGGCCGCGGGCAACAGCAACGCCAACGCCTGCAACGGCTCGCCGTCGCGCGCCGCCAACGCCTACACGGTGGCCGCCAGCGACTCGAGCGACACGCGGGCTTCCTTCTCCAACTGGGGCAGCTGCGTGGAGATCTTCGCGCCGGGCGTGTCGATCACCTCGGCCTG
>JBFGHG010000611.1:0-3255 GCA_041578395.1 Acidobacteriota bacterium | reverse complement strand
CGCGCTGGGCGCTGCTGCCCGCCGCCACTCCTTCCACCAGCAGACCTCCGCGGGTGGGCGAACCCCTCTTGGCGGCCTGCCGCGGCTCCAGCTGGACCGCTTCGAACCCCAGCTCCACCAGCGCCGGCAGGGCGGTTCGATGCATCTCCAGCACCGGCTCTCCCCGGCCGCTGCCGGCGTCCACCACCACTTCCCAGGCGGTCTGGTGGCGATGGGTGCGGGTCTGGAGGGTGGCCAGCAAGTCCAGCACGCGGGTCCCCCGGCGCACGCGGAGTTGGCTGGCGCTCCCGGGGCCCTTCCAGCGAAGGGCACGGGCGAGATCCATCCGGTCACGGAAGAGGTTGCCGTCCAGGGCCTCGATGACGTCCCCCGGCACGAGTCCCGCCCGCTGCCCGGGTCCGCCTTCGTGCAGTTCGCCGACCCGCGCGCCTCCGGGCGCCGGCTCCAGGAAGACTCCCAGCCAGCCGGCCGGAATCCGCCGGACTCCGCCGCGGATCGTCTCCAGCGACTCCGCGATCCGGCTCGCGGGAAGCAGTTCTCCGCGAGCCCAGCGGCTGCTGGAGCGGTGGCGGCCGGCGGCCACCATGATCCCCAGCAGGTCGCCCTCCAGGTCGACGCAGGTCGCTCCCTGCCACCCGGGTTCGGTCAGGCGCAGGCCGGAGACCACCCATTCCTCCACGGGCAGCCAGCTGCGGTCGCTGCGGCTCTGCACGCAGGGGGAGGCCAGCCGCAGCCGGTTGTCGACGATCTTGGCCATCTTGAAGTGCTCGACGGCCTCCCGCCGCGAAATCCGCAGCCCGGCAGTTGCGTTGCCGCGTTCCTGCTCGAGGAAGAGGAGGGAAAGACGTTCGTCCACGCCCAGGGTCCGCGCCTGGGTGGTGCGTCCCTCCAGGGTGCGCAGCGTCGCCCGCACGGCATCGAGGTCCAGTACGTGGACGTATTCCCCGACGAAAGAGACGACCAGACCCTCCCGGCCCAGCAGCACTCCGTCGAACTCCGCGACTTCGAGCACTTTGGCGTCGGCCACGAAACGGCCCTTGACCATCACCCCTTGTCTCTCGGTCTGCAGGCTGACGCGGACCAGGGCGTCGCGGGGGACCCACACTCCGGAGGCGGCCGATCCCGAGCCCGCGGCCGACACCAGGTGGCCGCCACACAACGCCAGCACGACCGCCAGGGCCGCCCAGCCTCGAGAAACACTCGTCGCAAGTCTCATCACTGTCAAATCAGAGCCCCGGTCCACGAACCGGCTGTCTCCGCCAATATGAAAAAAGGTGAAAGCCGCGTCAGTGGCTCACATAGGCGGGATAGTCCTGCCCGGGACCCTCCTGACGGACTTCGATCGTCGTAGGGAGCCGGAACACGACCGAGCCCTCGACACGGTCCGGCACGACGACCTCCAGGTACTGCTGCTGGCGGCTGGCGGGCCATTGGCCCTGCTCCAGGCCCGACGGATCGAGCATCCAGGGAACGGTTCGCGTCTCGCGGACCTGCGGCGCCGGTGACGGCCGGGACGGCCTGTCCAGCCACCAGTTCCCGCCGCTCCACACGAGCAGTCCCGAAACCACGACCGCGGCCTGCCACAGGGAGCGCCGCGTCCGCGCCCGGGAAAACCCGCGAGCCACGCGCACGGGCAGATCGCTGGGAGCCAGCGTGCGGTTGCCCAGCGCCCGGCGCAGACAGTCGATTTCCTCCAGTTCGCTGGCCAGCCGGCCACACGAGCGGCATTGCTCCAGATGCTCCCGCACCGCCGGTTCCGTGAGCGCGCCGACGTAGTCTTCGACCACCCGGCGTTCGACTTCCCGGCACTTCATAGAACCCCCGCCAGCTTTTCGCGCAGCAGCATCTTGGCGCGGTGGATGCGGGACTTGGCCGTGCCCAGCGAGATGTCCAGCACGCGGCTGGTCTCCTCGTAGGAGAGTTCCTGCACCTCTTTGAGCATGAAGGCCAGCCGGTACTTCTCCGGCAGGGTGTCGATGGCGGCCTGCAGGCGGTCCAGCTTTTCCTTGCGGTCGAGCGCTTTCTCGGGCGACTCCCGCTTGTCGGGCAGCGGAAACTGTTTGTCGTCCTTCTGGAAGAAGGACATCACGTTGTAGAAGAAAAACCGGCCCTTGCGCTCCCGGTGCCGGATCTCGTCGATGGCCAGATTGGTGGCGATGCGGTAGATCCAGGTGGAGAACTGGTATTTCCCCTGGTAGCGGTCCGCGTTCTTGTAGACGCGGATGAAGGCCTCCTGGGCGAGATCCACCGACAGCTCGTAGTCGTGCAGCAGGTTGTTCAGGTAGTTGACCAGCTTGTCCTGATAGCGCCCCACCAGCGCCTCGAAGGCGTCTTCGTTGCCTTCCAGGTAGGCCGACACCAGGGCATTGTCACCAAACCCCAGGAAAGACTGGACGATGTAGGCGGCGTTTCCCATAACCCTATACACGGTGGAACTGCCTGAGCAGTTCCCGGCTGCATCATCTTATTCCAATTTCGCAGCCGGCGGCAACCGGCCCGGGAATGCCCGGGAAATCTCAAATTTCAAACTGTCAATGATCAAGTAGTGTTCAATTTTCAATTTTCAATGAGGGGGCAGGCCCGCCGACCGTGCGACGGGGGTGGGGGAAACGGGCTGAGGGGGGAACCCCTCACGACTTGGCGTCGTACCAGGTGTTTCCGCTGGCGATGTCTACCTTCAGGGGGACTCGGAGGGGGGTGACCTGCTCCATCTCCTTGCGCACCAGTTCCGTGATCTCCTTCAGTTCCGCTACGGCGGCCTCCAGGACGAGCTCGTCGTGGACCTGGAGGATCAGGCGGCTCCTCAGCCCCTCCTCCTCGAGGCGCCGGTGAATCGCCACCATGGCCATCTTGATCAGGTCGGCGGCGGTGCCCTGGATGGGGGCGTTCACGGCGGTGCGCTCTCCGAAGCCGCGCAGGTTCCAGTTGCGGCTCCGTATTTCGGGGATGGGGCGGATGCGGCCGAAGAGCGTCGAGACGTACCCCGCCTCGCGGGCCTGCTCGAGGGTGGCGTCGATCCAGCGCTTGACCCCCTGGTAGCGCTCGAAGTAGCCGTCGATGAACCGCTGCGCCTCCTTGCGGGAGATCTGCAGGCTTTGGGCCAGCCCGAACGCGCTCAGCCCGTACATGATCCCGAAGTTGATCACCTTGGCGTGCCGGCGGAACTCGGCCGGGTTGGCCACCGCCTGGATCCCGAAGACGTCCCGCGCCGTCCGCTCGTGAACGTCCTCGCCCCGGCGGAAGGCCTCGGTCAGG
>JBFGHG010000610.1:0-3255 GCA_041578395.1 Acidobacteriota bacterium | reverse complement strand
CGCCCCA
Source organism: Acidobacteriota bacterium (assembly GCA_041578395.1). Taxonomy (GTDB): domain Bacteria; phylum Acidobacteriota; class UBA6911; order RPQK01; family JANQFM01; genus JBFGHG01. The sequence continues at coordinate 3,248 of JBFGHG010000610.1, read as the reverse complement.
GGTATCTACAGACGTCATTACAGACGTCATCGGTTGAAAAAACGGAAGGCAACCGACTACAATCGATTCACGCGCTGTTCACCCTACCTTCCCGACGCAGGGCCGAGTCTTCCTCGGAGCAAGAACAGCAAGAAAAAGGAGAACCTCATGCCTCAGACACCATTGTCCGTAGACTCCACCGTCCCCAGCGGCCCGGTTCCGCCCGGCACCAACTTTTCGTTCTTTCTGCACCGCGGGGGCAACAAGGACGACGTGCCCGACACCGGGTTTCAGTGGGAAGTGTTCCACAACGGCAAGAGCCTGAGCGGCGCCGCCCTCACGAGACTCAGCATCGCCCAGGTGGGGCACACCTTCAACCGGCCCCGCATTGGCTTCCAGCTGAAACCCGACGTCACCGGCCTGATCGAGGTGCGGGGGTCCGGACACGGCCTGGACCAGCGGTGGGCTTATCCCATCAAGAAGGGTACCGCCCCGGTTGGCAAGGACGCGCCGGTGACCAAGGCCGACCTCGACGCGCTGGCGGACCGGATCGTGAACGAAGTGAAGGGGCTCATGTCGTCCCTGGTGAAGTAACGCCCGAGAGACTCGTACCCGGTACCGCCCGGCGGCGGAGGCTGCTATAGTTCGGCCGCATGCAATACCGGACTCTGGGGCGGACCGGGTTCGAGGTGTCGGAGATCGGCTACGGCGCCTGGGGCATCGGCAAACAGATGTGGAGGGGCGCCGACGACTCCGAGTCGCTGCGGGCGCTTCACCTGGCGGTCGATCGGGGCCTGAATTTCATCGACACGGCCCTCGTCTACGGCGACGGGCACAGCGAGCGGCTGATCGGGGAGTTCCTTCCCGAGCGGTCCGAGCGGATCTACGTCGCGACCAAGGTCCCCCCCGCCAACTTCCAGTGGCCGGCCCGGGGGAGCCTGCCGGAGGTCTTTCCGGAACGCCACATCCGCGAGTCGACGGAGACCAGCCTGCGCAATCTGAAGCTGGAGCGGATCGACCTGCAGCAGCTGCACGTCTGGAACCCGGACTGGCTGGGCCAGGACGATTGGCACCGCACCCTGGAGGACCTGCGCTCCTCGGGCAAAGTCTCCTGGTTCGGAGTCTCGGTCAACGACCACCAGCCCGAGTCGGCGGTGGCGCTGGTCCGCTCGGGGCAGGTGGACACCGTCCAGGTGATCTACAACGTCTTCGACCAGAAGCCGGAAGAGGATCTCTTCCCGGCCTGCCGCGAGCAGAACGTGGGCGTCATCGTGCGCGTCCCCTTCGACGAGGGGGCCCTGACGGGAGCCATCACCCCCGAAACCACGTTTCCCAAGAAGGACTGGCGCAACCACTACTTCAAGGGAGACCGCAAGGAGCAGGTCCACCGCCGCGTCCGCAAGCTGGAGCAGCTGCTGGGCGACGAAGCGAAGACCCTCCCCGAGCTGGCCCTCCGCTTCTGCCTGCACGACCCCGCCGTCAGCACGGTCATCCCGGGCATGCGAAGCCCGGATCACGTCGAGAGCAACACCGCGGTATCCGACCAACCACCGCTGTCACCCGGCCTGATCGAAAAACTCCGGGCCCACCGCTGGGAAAAGAACTTCTACCCCTGATCCCCGCCGAGCGCTGGCCGTTTGAACATTGAAAATTGAAAATTGGTGCTTAATTGAAAATTGACAGTTTGAGATTTGAGATTTGAAGGCAGCGCTTCAACGTTGCTCGCCACGCAAGGCGTAAAGCTGCCGAATCCACCCCTCCAGCGCCTTCTCCGGATTCTCCACGTTCTCTTCCTCGACCACGAAGGTGTGATCGTCGGGCGCTTCCCGCAGCAGGGCCAGACCGTGCTCGAAGCCCTGAAACAGCCGGCTGCAGCTCTGCTCCGCCGTCAGTCCCCCCGATTCGGCCGCCTGCTTCGAGAGGCGATCGATGGCCGCCTCGGTGAATCGCAGCCGGACTCCCTGGTCCCGCGCGAAGTCGCGCTCGAAGCGCTTCAGCTGGAAGCGGAAGACGCGGCCGTGAAACAGGTCGGGATGCTCGAGCAGTTCGGCCAGCCGGGCCTGCGGATCTCCAACCAGCTCCGCCGTCACCACGATCTCGCGGATCTCCGGGTGGTCGGGCAGGGTGTATTTGAAGTCGCGGAAGACCTTCTCGCAGACCGTCATCAGGCCCCGTGCCCCCGTCTGTTCGGCCTGGGCGCGCTCGGCGATGGCGCGCATCCCCTCGTCGGTGAAGTAGATGTCGATGTCGTAGGCCAGGAAGTCCTTCTTGTACTGCTTGAGCAGCGAGCCCTCGGAGTACTTCAGGATGTCGAACAGGTCGTCGACCGACAGCGGGTTCAGGTGCATGATCACCGGCAGCCGCCCGATGAACTCCGCCTCGAAGCCGTACTCGATGAAGTCGCTCGAGCGGACCTGCCCGAAGAGAAAGTGTTCCTGCTCCGCGGTGGTCTTGTCCCCGGTGAAGCCGATCTGCTTGGAGCCGATCCGCTTCTTGATGATGTCGGTCAGCCCCGTGAAGGCGCCGCTCACGATGAAGAGGATGTGCTTGGTGTTGATGGTCTTGCGGTCCACCTTCCCCTTGGACTGGAACTCGATGAAGGCCTGCATCTGGCTGGCCACGTCGGTGGGCGCCCGCAGCGGCACCTCCGTCTCTTCGGTCAGCTTCAGCAGCCCCCGCTGCACCCCGTGGCCGCTCACATCGCGGCCGATGCCGGTATTGGGGCTGGCGATCTTGTCGATCTCGTCCAGGTAGACGATGCCGAACTGGGCCAGGTCGACGTCCCCGTCCGCCTGGTGCACCAGTTCGCGGATCAGGTCCTCGACGTCCCCTCCGACGTAGCCCGTTTCGCTGTACTTGGTGGCGTCCGCCTTGACGAACGGGACGCCGATCAGGCGCGCGATGTTCTGCACCAGGTAGGTCTTGCCCACCCCGGTGGGGCCGATCAGCACGATGTTCTGCTTCTTGTAGTCGCGGCAGTCCTCGGCGCTCTTGCAGCGCTGGATGTGGTGGTAGTGATCGCAGATGGCGGTGGCCAGCACTTTCTTGGCGTCGTCCTGCTGGATCACGTAGCGGTCCAGGTACTCCTTGAGCTGGCTGGGCTTGTAGTCGAAGCTGAGGGCCGCTTCGCGCCGCAGGAGCAGCGGGTCTTCCTCGTCGGTCTGCTCGGTCGCCGGCTGCGCCGCGTTGGCGTAGGTGCGCTCCAGGAACCGCTTCAGCTCCTCGGCCCCCAGGTTCTTTTCCAAATTCATTCTGGATCCAATCTCTTT
>JBFGHG010000609.1:0-3261 GCA_041578395.1 Acidobacteriota bacterium | reverse complement strand
TTCACGAGTACGGCCACCAGATCTGGTACGGCGTGGTGGCCAACAACGAATTCGAAGACGCCTGGCTCGACGAGGGCTTCAACAGCTACTCCACGCGGCGGGTCAAGCTCGAGGCGTTCGGCCGCGACAAGCTGGTGCGGCGCTACCTGGACGGTTTTCTCCCCTACCTCTTCCCCGAGATCGAACTGGCGGAGCGGACCGCCAGCGGCTTGGGGGGCCCTTTTTCGGCGCTGAAGTGGGAGCAGATGGACGTCCCCTCCTGGCGCTACGGCCCGGCTCCCGTGCGGGGGGCCGCCCCGCCGCCGCAGCGCCGCAGCCGCGTGTACGGTCCGGGCGCCTACTCGATCAACTCCTACACCAAACCTGCGCTGATGCTGCAGACGCTGGAAGGCTACCTGGGCTGGGACGTCTTCCAGCAGGTGCTCTGGACCTATTTCGAACGCTGGAAGTTCCGCCACCCCGCCCCGGAGGACTTCTTCGCGGTCGCCGACGAGGTGAGCGGGCAGGAGCTGGAGTGGTTCTGGGATCAGACCTACAGGAGTTCGCACGTCTTCGACTACGCCGTGGACGGGGTGGTGGAGCGGGCCGGCGGGGGCCAGCGCGTGCTGCTGCGGCGCTGGGGCGAAGGGATCTTCCCGCTCGAGGTGCGTATCGAGTTCGCCGACGGCCGCGCGGTGACCGAACGCTGGGACGGGCGCGCGCGCTGGACGTACTACGATTTTTTCACCGGAGAGGATGATCCGGTGATCGCCGTCTACCTGGACCCCGAAGGAAAGCTGGCGCTGGACGTGAACGAGACCAACGACTCCTGGGTGCGGGAAGCTCCCGCCCGGCAGGCCGCCCGCAAATGGTCGCTGAAGTGGATGATCTGGCTGCAGCACACGATGCAATGGTTCGCATTTTACGGTTGAACGGATGAGGACGATCTCACGCGCGCTGGCCGGGGGTCTGGGACGCCTGCTCAGCCATCCCCGCTTCCTGATCTGGCTCTACGCGGCCAATCTCCTGCTGGCGCTGATTCCCGCTTTCGTGGTTTCCTCGCAGATCGAGCGTTCGCTCGAGCAATCACAGATGGCCGAGCGCCTGCACGAGGGGTTCGACGACGAATGGTACCGGGAGTTCCGGGTGGACGCCCGCGGCTTTTCGGCCACCTTCACGCCGGCGGTGACGGGGATCGGGGCGGTGCTGGAAGCTCTGGACGCCTTCGCCAGCGGGAAACTCTGGACCGGGTACGCTCCCATCGTCGGCCTGGGAATTCTGCTGCTGCTGGTCTGGACGTTCGCCTCCGGGGGGATTTTGAGCACCTATCACCAGGAGGGGGGCGGCCCGGGCGAGTTCTGGGCGGCCTGCGGCCGGCATTTCGGGCCGCTGCTGCGGCTGCTGCTGCTGGCTGCTCTCTTCTACCTGGTGGCCTACAAATTGCTGCTTCCCTGGGTCGATCACGCCGTCCAGACCGTCAACCGCCAGACCATCGACGAGCGGGTGGCCTTCGCCTGGGTGGTTGGCAAGTACCTGCTGGTGCTGGCCTACGTGTTCGCGGTCAACCTGGTCTTCGACTACGCCAAGATCGTCTGCGTGGCCGAAAACCGGCGCAGCGCGCTGGCCGCGGCCACCGGCGCGCTGAAGCTGGTCTGGCGGCGGCCTCTGGCGACGGTCGGCTTGTACCTGGCGCTGGGCCTCGTGGGCGTCGTTCTGCTGCTGGCCTACGCCCTGGTGGCCCCCGGGGCCCTGCAGAGCGGCTACCTCGGGCTGGCGGTGGTCTTCGTGCTGGGGCAGGCCTACGTCCTCAGCCGGGTGGCGCTGCGGCTGTACTCGCTGGCCGCGCAGACGGATCTGTATTGGCGGCTGCTGGAGCCGCGCGGCTGACCCGCCCCGGCCGCAACCTCCCCGCGTCCACGACTCTCCCTTCCCGGGACACGGCCGCGAAATGCAGCTCCTCCCCGGTCGCCTCCATCAGCACGAAGTGGTGGTCCTGGTCGAACCCGCGGGCAGTCATCGAGGTCTCGCGGATGTTGCCGCGGCGCAGCTTGGCGGCAGCCCCCGAGATGAAGTAGTGGATTCCCTTCTGCGGCCGCAGCCGCTCGTAGAAATGCTCGTGACCCGCCAGCACCACGTCCAGCCCATAGCGGACGAAGATCGGTTCCAGCGCCTCGATCAGCTCGGGGCTGGACCCGTGTTTTCCCCCCGAGGAGTACATCGGGTGATGCATGAAGGCGATCTTCCACGGCGCACTGGAGCTCCGCAGACTCCCTTCGAGCCAATCCAGTTGCTCCGGGTCCAGGTAGTTGGAGTCGAGCGCGAAGAACTCCACCGGGCCTCTCCGGAACGAATAGAAGCGCTCGCCGCCCATGTTGAAATGCCGGTAGTGCGTCTGCGTCTGCCGGTCGTGATTGCCCAGCACGGCGTAGAATCGAACGCCCTTCTCCAGGAGCTGGCGGTAGGGGCGCTCGAACTTCTCTTCGTTGTCCTCCGGGTCCTCCCCGCCGTACAAGTTGTCTCCCAACATGAGCACGAAGTTGTAGGGGAAGCGGCCGCGCCAGCGGGCGAGCTGGTCGGCCACCTGTCGCTGCGCGCTGCCCCCGGTGCCCGCGTCCCCGATGACGGCGAATCTGGCCGACCCCTCGGCGACGGGAAAGATCTCTCCGGTGTCGGGGAACGCCGGCAGCGCGCCGGACGCCGAGCGGGGTCCACATCCGGGGGAGATCAGACACAGCAGCGCCAGCACGAGAAGACGGACGCGCCCGCTCATGGCCGCACCTCCCGCGGCTCGGTCAGCAGCGGGTCGCTGTAGTCGAGGATCAACTCCGCCTCGGCGTCCACCAGCAGCAGGCGACGTCCGGTGAAGCGGAATTCGAGCGGCTCCGGCAGGTCGGGGAGCAGCTCGAGCAGGTGGGGCGGCGTGGTGGGCAGCGGCCACTCGGCGGGATAGGGCACGTTGACGCGGGGCTCGAACTCGATCCCGTGTCCATCCCTCATCAGCTCCCAGACGCCCGGCCCGTCGGGCCCCTGCATCAGCGAGCCGATTTTCGCCCGCCACGACTCGATCAACTCGGGAGCGAAGAAGTGTCCCGGCTGCGCCCAGGCTCGCCGTTCGATCAGCTGCCGGCGCAGGCTCTGCTTGAAGGCGGAGATCTCCTCCGGCTCCGCCTCCTCGGGCAGCTCGGGCGTCCGGGAGCGGACGGCGCCCCGCAGCTTCTGATACTCCTCGACTCGCCGTTGAAACGCCGCTTCGGCCGAATCCAGCCGGCCGGCGACCACGAC
>JBFGHG010000608.1:0-3271 GCA_041578395.1 Acidobacteriota bacterium | reverse complement strand
GATCACGTCCGCAACGTCCCCGACGCGGTCCTCGAGCGGATGCCGGAAAACGGAGGAGTGGTGATGGTCGCCTTCATCCCGCCCTTCGTCTCCGAGCCGGCGCGGGTGTGGGCCGACGGCCTCTTCCCCCTGCTGGCGCAGGCGAGCACGGACGCCGAGTGGCAGCAGATCATGCAGCGCTATGCCGCCGAGCACGGTCCCCCTCCCCGCGCCACGCTGCGCGACGTGGCCGATCACATCGAGCACGTCGCCCGGGTGGCCGGCTTCGACCACGTCGGGATCGGGGCCGACTTCTACGGGGCGGAGCAGGAAGCCCAGCTGGTCCAGGGCCTGGAGGACGTCTCCCGCTACCCGGCGCTGCTGGCCGAACTCATCGAGCGCGGCTGGACCGACGAAAACCTGCGCAAGCTGGCCGCCGGCAACCTGCTGCGGGTGTTTCGCCGGGTGGAAGCGGTGGCGCGCCGGCTGCAGCGGGCGCGTCCTCCGTCGAGGGCCACCATCGAGGAACTGGACGGTGAGGCATCCGCGCCGCCGCCGGGTTGATTCAGGTCCCGCGCAGGTTCAGCACGTCGAATGGAACAGCCCGCCGACGGCTTCCGTCTGCCGCAACCGGTTGTAGAGGCGGACAGCGGCCCGGGTCTCCTCGACATGGAAGGTGACTTTCGCCTGGCGCAGCAGGTCCAGCGTCTCGGGGCAGACGCCCAGCAGTCGCAGCATGCCGCGGCTCAGGACGACGACGCGGGCGCCGTGATCGAGCAGCTCCCGCACGTCCGACGGCTGGATTCCGGGCCGGTGCCGGGTTCCGGTCTCCCCCCAGTCCCACGGGCGCCCGCCGCCGGGGTAGAGCTTGAAGTCCTTGCCGGTCCCCAGGCCCTCCACCTCCATGTGGCCCCAGGACAGGCCGGTGACGTAGGGAGAGGGCGGTGCCGGTGGTCTCACGACGGGTCTCCCGCGCCGGTCCGGGTTTTCAGCGGACCGTCACACTTTGTGCTTGGCGTAGGCTTGCGCCATTTTCGTGTCGTAGCGATTCTCCGCGTAGCCGGGACCATTGTACCCGCGGGCGAAGCTGGCCCAGTTTAGGCTCTTCAGGTGGCGGACCAGGTTGTTGGCCTCGAGGAAGCGGGCGAAGGCCCGCAGGTGCTCGCCCTCGCCCTCGAACATCCGCTCCACGAACTCCTGGGCGCTCCCGTAGCCCAGGTTCTCCCAGTGATATCCCATGATCTGGAACATGCCCCAGGACGCCGATTCCAGGCCGGCGGCTTCGTCGATCTGCTTGGCTTTCTCGAGCCGGGAGTACTGGTCCTCCCGGTAGAAGTTCCGGCTCCATTTCCGGTGCAAAATGTTTTCGTTGCCCGCGACGAGCCGTTGAGGATCGATTCCCCTGGCCGCCAGCCGCCTCCAGAACACGTGCCCTTCGAAGAGGATCTTCGGCTTGTCGCCCTTGAAGCCGCTGCCTCCGGCTTCGACCTCGGCCACGGCCTTCATCGCCGCCAGTTCGATGCCCAGGTCGCGGGCCACGCCGATCAGGTCCTCCTCCTGCAGCTTCTTCGGCGCGGCCCGGGGGGCGGGCGCGGAAAGCGGCTGGACTTCTTCGGCCTTCTTCTCCTCGACCGTTTCCTTTTTCGCTTCGAGGGCCGGCTCGGGTTCGGATTCGGCCTCTGCTTCGGGCTCGGGCTCGGGTTCTTCCAATTCGTCCTGCAGCCGCGCGGCTTCCAGCCGGGCCTGCTGCTCGGCGGCTTCCTCCCGGACCTGTTCGATCCGCGCTTTGACCGTCTCCGTTGCCGCTTTCTGCTGTTCCTGCAGATCGGCCAGGGCGTCGGTCATCTGCTGGACCCAGCCGGCGTGCTCGTCGGCCAGCGCCTGCTCGGTCTGCTCGACCAGCAGCCCCTGTTTTTCGGGGTCTGCCTGCTGGGCGGGAGTGAGAGCCGCCCACCAGGTCAGGGTGTTGTCCAGGTTGGTGGACATCTGGTTGTACAACACCAGGGTGTTCTCGGTCTGGGTGTATTCGAGGTAGGTCGCGAAGGCGGCGGCGATCGAGGTGGTCAGCGCCACCCACAGCTCGAACCCGATGGCGGCCAGCAGGGTGCCCAGGCCGCCGATCAGGTAGATCAGCCAGTGGAGGACCTTCAGCTTCTTCTCCAGGGTTTTGGTCTTGCCCGAGTAGAAAGCGAGTTGATCCCGCAGGCGGAACTCGATGTAATTTTCGGGCGTCAAGCGGCTGAAGCCGTCGTCGCCGCCGGCCGCACCGTACATCTTCGGAGGGATGGGCTGGTCCTCGCCGTACGGGGTCACGGACGATTCGCTGACGGCGCTCTTCATCAGCTGGCGGGTGATCAGGCTCATCTTCTCGGCCAGCTTGAGGTCCCGCGAGGTCTCGCTGGTCGCCCCGTCGCTGTAGATGCCCGACCGGGCCCGGTAGCGGACGATCTCGCGCTTGAGCGACTCGGCCGCGGCGCGCAGCATGATCCACTTGGTGCCCGATTTGAACCGGTGGGAGGCCGAGATCAGGATCGAGAGGAGGATGGGCGCGAGGATGATGGCGTAGCGGAGCAGCAGATATCCCCAGCTCGCCTGAGTCGCCCCGTCCGGCTCGACGCCGAAGATTTGAGCCTGGGTCAGGGCCAGCAGCACCGCGGCCACGCCCAGGGCCAGGATCCCCAGCTGGAGGCGCTTGAACAGTTTCTGGTGGTTTGCCGAGTTGGCGTCGAAAGCCGCAAACTGTCTCCACGCTTTCTCGAGGATCGGATTCCGTTGGGTGTTCATTGGTTCGCTCCTCGTTCGAGGGAACGGTCGGTAGAGGATTCCTGGAGTCAAGAGTCTTCCGGCAAGGAGACGTCGGGCTCAGGGAAACCTCTGGGTTGACGGGAGTATACCACCCGGCAGGATTCGAATCCAAGGGGTCGCGGCGGCCGCTGGCTTCCTGCGACCCTGCCAATCAGGGCGTCTGGGAGGTCGACATCGACGACGGCAGCGCGCGGTTGCTGGCCAGCGTCGCACCGGCCACCGTTTTGAACGGAATCGACGTCTCACACGGCTTCATCTACGCCGCCGACACCTTCGACGGGCGGATCTGGAGGATTCCCGTGAGTGGAGAGCTTCCCGAGGTCTGGGCCGAGGATCCCTCGAGATTCCGCCGGGTTCTCCCTTTCCGGGACCCAACGGCCTGCGGGTGTTCCGCCTTCCGCCCCAGCCTGATGCGATTGCGATTGGACCTTCCGATCGTGCGGGAGGGGTTCGAGGGCCGGATCTTCCCTGTCGACGGCCACGTCGG
>JBFGHG010000607.1:0-3274 GCA_041578395.1 Acidobacteriota bacterium | reverse complement strand
GCCTTCTCCCATTCTTCCTCCGTGGGCAGACGGCCCCTTGTCCAGCTGCAGTAGCTTTCCGCGTCCTGCTGCGAGACCCACACCACTGGAAACGACTCCGCCCAGGCCGGCGGCGTGGATCCGGTCCAGTGGTTCAGGAAATCCCCTTCTTCGCCGGGCCGGTAGCCGGACGAAGAGAGGAACTCGGCGAACTGGGAGTTGGTCACTTCGAAAGGGTCGATGTAGAACTCAGCGAGCGTCTCCTGGCGCGGAGGGGTGACGAAGGTGGCCCGGATGGCCTCCACCATGCCCGGGAAGTTCATCAGGGAGCGGCTGATGTAGACGCCCACCTGGTCGCTGGTCGCGCCGTAGACGAAGTCTCCCGCCGGGATGCGCACCCGGTCCTCACGCGGGTCCTTGGGTTCCGCGGGCGTTTCCGCCGCCGGCTCGGACTCAGTGCCGGCCGGCTGCGGGGCGCCGTTGCCGCAGTGCACCGGAATCATCCACAACCCGCACAGCAGCAGTCGGAGAGTCGCTTTCATCGGTTTCGTCCTACGAATTCAAATACCCCAGCAGGAAGATGTCCGCCATGGCGTCGGCCACCTCCCCGGTGGAGCGGTTCTTCTCCGGGTCGAACCAGGTGTAGATCCAGTTCATCATCCCGAACAGCGTCAGGGCCGCCAGTTTGGCGTCGATCTGAGACCCGCTCTCGCGGCGCTGCTCCTCGAGCAGCTCCAGCAGCAGCTCGAAGTACTCCCGCTGGCGCTCCTGGATCTCTTTCCGGTAGGGGCCGCTCAGGTTTTCCGCTTCGTGCACCACCACCTTGGCCACGGCCAGGTGGTCGATGAAGGTGGCCAGGTGGTTGCGGATGAAGAAGCGCACCTTGTCCGGCCCGTGGTAGTTGCCTACCGAGGCCCGCAGCTGTTCGAGCGCGGTGTCGAAGGCGCTGCGGATGATCGAGAAGAGCAGTTCTTCCTTGTTCTCGAAGTAGTAGTAGAGCCCCGCCAGGCTGATCCCCGTGCGGCGGCTGATGTCTCGGATGGAAGCGCGGTGGTAGCCTTTTTCGGCGAATACCTGGGCCGAGGTGAGCAGGACCCGCCGCAGCTGCTCCTCGTAGTGCTCGGTGCGCTCACTTCGTGGCATTGGCGGTACTGGGGGCGGTACTGGGGACGGCCAGGCGGGCCAGGGCCTGGTCCAGGTCGGCGATCAGGTCTTCGACGTCCTCGATGCCCACCGAGATCCGGGCCAGGCCGGGCGTGATGCCCAGCTGGCGGCGCCTCGACTCGGGGACGGAGGCGTGCGTCATGGTGGCCGGATGGGACACCAGGGTTTCCACGCCCCCCAGCGACTCGGCCAGGCTGCACAGCCGCAGGCTGCGCAGCACGCGGTTGGCGTTGTCGAAACTGCCCGTCTCGAAGGAGATCATGCTCCCGAAGCCGCGCTGCTGCCGCGAGGCCAGCTCGTGGCCGGGGTGATCCGGCAAACCCGGGTAGTAGACCTTGGCCACGGCCGGGTGACGGTCCAGGTATTGGGCCACCTTGCGCCCGTTGGCCTCGTGCGCCTGCATGCGGACCGCCAGCGTCTTGGTCCCCCGCAGCACCAGCCAGGAGTCGAAGGGACTGAGGATGGCTCCGGCCGCGTTCTGCACCCAGTGCAGCCGCTCGGCCATTTCGTCGTCGGTGACCACCAGAATCCCCCCCACGCTGTCGCTGTGGCCGTTGAGGAACTTGGTGGTGCTGTGCACCACGATGTCGGCCCCCAGCCGTATGGGCTGCTGCAGATAGGGGGAGAGGAAGGTGTTGTCGACCGCCAGGCGGGCGCCCCCCTCGCGGCAGATCTCCGCGATCGCCGCCAGGTCGGAAATCGCCATCATCGGGTTGGTGGGCGTCTCGACGAACACCATGCGGGTCTCTTCGCGCAGGGCCCGCCGGACGTTCTCTGCGTGGCTGGTGTCGACCCAGCTGAAGTCCAGCCCGAAACGCCGCCATTGCCCCTCGAAGAGCCGGTAGGTGCCGCCATAGACCGTGTCGGAGGCCACCACGTGGTCGCCCTTCTCCAGCAGGGAAACCAGGGCGTTGATGGCCGCCATGCCCGAGGAGAAGGCAATCCCGTGTTTTCCCCCTTCGAGGGCGGCCAAATTGGCTTCCAGGGCGCCCCGGGTGGGGTTTTGCGTGCGCGCGTACTCGAAGCCTTTGTGCTTGCCGATCTCGTCCTGCACGTAGGTGGACGTCTGGTACAGCGGGACGATGATGGCGCCCGTGGCCTCGTCCGGCTGCTGTCCCGCGTGAATGGCGTCGGTCGAAAATCCCATGATCGCTGATCTCTCGGAGATGTCTGCTTCGCCCCTGAAAAATAGTACCAGATCGAGGGGCGTCCCAGTCGATGAGGGAGGAGCCGGCGCGGCCGGCCGATGCGGGCGCGGCCGCTCTCAGGCGGACTTGCGCTGGGTCGAGTCGTCCCCGTCTTTGCCCGACGGTTCGTCCCGGGCGCTGCGGATCGAACTCTTGAAATTACGGATGCCCTCGCCCAGTCCCTTCCCCAGCTGGGGGAGGCGGCTGGCCCCGAAGATGATCAGGACGATCAGCAGCAGAATGAGTAGCTCTTGGGTGCCTAACATTGCTTGGACTCCCGGGCCTCGCGGTGGCCAATGTGCGCACTCGTACGCAACTTCGATCTTACTGCGCGGCCTCGAAGGCTGTCAAACGTGGCACGTCGTACGTGGCTCAGGCATCCTGCCAGTGATCCCGCAGCCGGGGGCCGGGCCGGAAAACGACCCTCCTTGGGGCCGGCGGCACGACGTGGCAATTCGCCGACTTCGAAGCAGCCCGCCACCACAGAATCACCTCACCCGAGCCGCAGCCCGCCGGGCCGCCGTTTGAGATTCGAGATTTGAGACTTGAGCGGCCGGAGGTCGCGCTACGGCTCCGCCGGCTGGTCCACTTCCCAGAACTGCACGCGGTCGCCGTCGAGCCGGGCCTCCAGGATCAGGCCCGGGATGCGCCAGCTTCGCCATTCCTCCGATTCCTCGAGCTGTTCGGCTCCCGGGTACCGGGCCTGGACGACCCGCCCCAGCGCCTCGAAGAACTGGGCCGCGTCCCTCGGGCCGTCCCACACCGAATGCAGCGACCAGCCCCCGTGTCCGTCGGCGTGGCCGAGCAGCTGGAAGACGTCCCCGTCCCACCCGGCGGAGGCGCGGCGGGCGGTCGGCTCGGGGACGAACTCCCGCAGCCACAGGTAGACGGTGTACTCCCCCATCACCGCGGAGTAGTCGACAGCCCAGGGACCCTCCAGCGAG
>JBFGHG010000606.1:0-3279 GCA_041578395.1 Acidobacteriota bacterium | reverse complement strand
GAGTGCGTCAGATCGGGGCAGCACAGCGACGAACGACGCAGGCATACTGTACCGTATGTCGAGGAGGGAGGAGCGAGCACGCCCCGAGATGGCGTGCTATCCGCGCTCGCAGCCGAAAGGTTCGTGAATAATGCCGGCTAGAGAACCGACGCCGGACGCGCCGGGGCGCCGATGTAGTCCCGGGTGACCATCTCCCAGTAGTCCCGGTAGGGCGAGGCCTCGTGCAGGCTCAGGAAGCGCTCGATGTGCTGGGCCAGCGAGGTGGAGAAGTAGTTGACCACCGCGTGCGGGTGGGTCCTCCAGGTGCCGAACCAGTTGTTGAAGTAGGAGCGGACGAAGAGGCTCTTGCCGTCGACGGGAAGGGCGCGGACATTGTCGATGAAGCGGTCGTAGACCCGGCCCCGGAACAGGTAGAACTCGACGTTGGAGAGATAGAAGATCGACACCCGCAACTGGCGCTTGCGGATTTCCTCGCCGATGGCCTTCAAGGCCCAGTGCCCGGCGAAATTCCCCACCACCGGCACGATCCGGTTCCGCTCCTGCAGCTGCCGCAGGAAGGCGTAGTCCTCGGCCGAGTTCAGGTAATGGCCCCGCTGCCCCTCCAGATCGGTCTCCGTCATCAGGTAGCCGAAGCTGGGAAAGAAGTTCAGCATGGGGCGGCCCGGGATCTCGTACCGGATCTCGAGGCCTCCGCCGTAAAACGCCGCCGCGATGCTGTACAGCTTGTCCCGGTCGCTCTCGTGGACCAGATGAGGATAGCGCTCCCGCAGGAGCTTCCAGAGCCGGCCGAAGTTCTCGACGAAGTACTCGCGGTCGGGCGCGACGTCTTCGAAGGCGCGGACCAGTTCGCCGGCGTCGGCGTTGGGATCGCGCAGGCCCTCGAAAGGCCGCCCCAACAGCAGGGCCAGAAAGCCGTAGCGGTCCGGCGACTCCAGCATGATCGCCTTGTACAGCAGGTGGTGCAGCAGGTTGTCCCGGCGGATGTCCAAAATGAACGCAATGGCGGGGCGCGACTGGGCGATGTAGGTGAAGTTCTGATCCGGTCCCACACCCACGTACGCCTGTCCGGGGGCGGCGAACTCCAGGACGTGCGGCTTGACGTGCAGAAACGAGGCTTCGTTGGAGACCAGGTTGTCGGTGCCGAAGTGGCCGGGGCGCTCGCTGAGGCGCATCGACAGCAGCTGGAACTCCTCGTCGCTCAGCGCCTGAGCCGAGGAGACCGAGGAACTGAAGTGGCTGGACCCGAGCAGCAGCAGGATCAGCAGACCTGGAACGAGTCGATTTCTCATGTTTCGCGTCCTATTCGGCTCATGCACCCGGGGGGCGTGGCTCCGCCACACCGTGCACGACTCTACCCTTTGGAGACGCGCGCTGGCAAGGCGGTTCACCGCGTCATAGAATGCGGTCAGCAACGAAAAGAAGGGAGCGCAATGATCGTAAAGGAATCTCACGTCGACCTGAACACTCCGACCGAACCGATGCGGACCTTCGTGTACGAACCCGCCGACGAGACGGTGTACCGGGAGCGGAAATACGGGGGACTGCTGATCTACTCGGAGATCTTTCAGGTGACCGCGCCGATCACCCGGCTCTGCCTGCACTTCGCGGGTCAGGGATACATCGTGATGGTGCCGGAGATCTACCACGAGGACCTGCCCCTGGGAACCCGGCTCGGCTACGACGACGAGGGGAAGACGACGGGCAACCGCCTCAAGAAATCCACCCCCCTGTCCAGTTTCGACGAGGGGGCGGCGGCGGTGGTGGAGGCGCTCCAGGCTCATCCCCGCTGTAACGGGAGGGTGGGCACCCTGGGAGTCTGCATCGGGGGGCATCTCTCCTTCCGCGCCGCCTTTCACCCCGACGTGCTCGCCGCGGTTTGCCTCTTTCCCACCGACCTGCACAGCGGGACGCTGGGCAAGGGCGAAAACGCAGACTCGCTGGAGCGCATCGACGACATCCGGGGCGAGCTGGTCATGATCTGGGGACGCCAGGACCCCCACATCCCGGACGACGGCCGGCTGAAGATCTACCGCGCGCTGCAGGCATCGCGGGTCAAGTATTCCTGGCACGAGTTCAACGCTCAGCACGCCTTCCTGCGCGACGAGGGCTACCGCTACGACCCGGGACTGGCGCGCCTGTGCCGGGAGATCGCCTTCGACGCCTTTCACCGCAACCTGTGACCGCGATGAGACTGATTGCCCGCACCCGATACAAGGAGCCCGGACAGGTCGTACTGGGCCGCACGCTGCCTTCACTGCTGGACGAGGCCTGCCGCGCCAACCCCACGCCGCACGCCTTCAACCAATGGACCGGAAAGCGCTGGGAGTCACTCTCGAGCGAGGACTTCCGCGTCCGCTCCCAGGAACTGGCCCTGGGCCTGCTCGAGCGCGACCTGGCCAAGGGGGACCGCGTCTGCCTGTTCATGCACAGCGACCTCTACTTCGCGGTGGCGGACATGGCCTGCCTGGTGGCGGGCCTGATCGACGTCCCGATCTACCTGACCCACACGCCCGACACCATCCGCTACGTGCTGAGGCATGCCCAGGCCCGAGCCCTGATGGTGTCGGACATCGAGCTGCTGGGGCGGCTGAGCGGCGCGCTCTCGGCGCTGCCGCAGCTCAAGACGATCATCGTCGCCGAGCCGGGCGGCGAGCTGCCCTCCTGGCCGATCCTGGAGGAGAAAGGCATCGCTCTGCTCTCGATGCGGAAGGTGACCGAGCAGGGCCGGCGGCGCCTGGAGGCGGACCCGGAAGCGGCCGAGCGCCTGGAGAGCGAGATCCACGCCCACGAGACGGCGACCATCGTCTACACCTCGGGGACGACCGGCCCTCCCAAAGGGGTGATGCTCTCGCACGAGAACCTGAGCTTCAACTCGCTGGCTTCCTTTTCCGGCCTGGACGGCCTGGACAAGGGGCAGGGTCACACGGCGCTCTCCTTTCTTCCGCTGACCCATGTCTTCGCCCGCATGATGCACTACGGCTACCTGAACTACGGGATGCCGGTCTACTTCACCACCGTGGAAATGCTGGGGGAGCACCTGAAGAGCGTCCAGCCCACCACTTTCGCCACGGTCCCCCGGGTGCTGGAGAAATTCTTCGACAAGATCCGGCAGAAAGGGGCCGAGCAGCGAGGCCTCAAGCGCGGGGTGTTCAACTGGAGCTTGCGCCTGGCCCGGCGCTACCAGCTGGGCCGCAAGCGGCAAAAGATCTCCTCGCTCAGCCAGCGGCTGTCCGACCGGCTGGTCTTTTCCAAGTGGCGCGAGGCGCTGGGAGGCCGCCT
>JBFGHG010000605.1:0-3288 GCA_041578395.1 Acidobacteriota bacterium | reverse complement strand
GATCGCGGCGCGCACGATGACCTCGTCCACGCACGGGGCCAGGTGCGTTTCGGCGCGTGGTTGGTCCGGCTCACCGTCCGGCACGCCGTTGGCGTCGCGGCGGGTCCGCGCCGAGGCGGCGTAGACCTCGCGCCGCGCCTCGGCGATGCTGCCGTGGGGACGGTGTTCCTCGGTGACGCGCCAGATGTTGTAGGCCAGGTTCTCGCCGTACTCCGACTGGTTGCCGGTGCCCAGCTCCTGCCGGGGCAGCACCAGCGTGGCGACGTGGATCGGCGGACTGGCCTGCTCGCTCCAGCGCACGGTGGCCCGGTCCAGCGGCATGCTCTGGTCGTCGCTGCGAAACTGCACCAGGAAGCGGAAGCGCGCCTCGCCCCGCTTCATCCGGTCGTGCAGATCCGTGCGAAGGTAAAACGGGTCCTCGTAGTCCGGCTCCCCGGTGGCGGGCGGGGCCGTCTCGGGTTGCAGCTGGTACTTCACGTAGCGCCCCTCGCCGAAGCGGAACGGGACGCCGCTCCAGTAGGGCGTCTCCAGCACCGAGTCGACGGCCTTCTCCATCTCCTCCAGGATGCGGGCAGTCGTCGGATGGGAAGCCAGGTACTCGTCAAGGTTGCCGTTGAGGGCCTGGCAGGTGAATTCGCACATGTCCTTGGCCGTGTCCGAAAAGAACACGTCCATGTTCTGCAGGATGAAGTCCTGGGTGGAGGCTTCCGTCTCCGGCGGCAGCATCTTCTCGCCTTGTACCCCGAACAGCTTGATCCCGATCCCGCAGGTCCCTTTGAAGTCGGGCCGGCCGGGCTGCACGTCGCTGGAAAAGCGCACCCAGGCCGGATAGCTCGGCTTGCCGCCGAAAACGCCCACCCGGAGGTCGTCGGGCAGATCGGGCCGGATTTCGAAGGTGCCGTGCGCGACCCCGTGCAGCCGCAGAAAGACCGGGCGCGTGGCCGGATCGCGGCCGGCCAGAATGGTGCGGCCCTGGGCGAAGTCGACGAACATCTGCCGGAGCCCTTCGATGGGGTCCTGATCACAGCCGCAGGGCGGCTCGGGAGGTTGGGGGCCAGCGGGCCGGGAACGAGTCGGATCGGTGAGGGACTTCATGGTTCAGCCTTCTTTCCAAGGTATCGCCCGGGCCAACCATGCTCGTGACGACGGGCGCACTCGGCCCGGGACAATACGGAAAATCGGAAGTGGGTTTCGCCGTCTTCGGAAAAGCACTGCGGCGGTTCCGGCCCGTCAAGGACGAAACCGTCACCCGCCGTCCTACCGGTCCCGGGTCTTCAGCAGCCGGACCAGCACGTAGCCCGACAGGAAGAAGATCCCTCCCCAGGCCAGAGCCCAGAAGACGATCCCGCCCCAGGTCAGCTCCATGTCAGGCCTCCCTGCGCCGGCGCCACGCCCAGGCGACGGCCGCCAGAATCCCCGCCAGCAGCAGCAGCATCAGGCCGCGCGACTGCCAACGGTAGGGGACGTCCTGGAGGGGGACGCCCTGCAGCCGCAGCTTGGGCAGCGCCTCGTCCAGCGTCCAGATGGCCAGCAACAGGATGAGGTAGCCGGGCGTGACGTACTTCATGATCCATTTGAACGCGACCGGGACCCGGATCGCCGCCCCCCGGTGCAGCTCTTCCCAGGCCCGGTCGATCCCGAACACCCAGCAGAGCAGGATGGTCTCGATCAGCGCGAAGACGGCCAGCCCGAAGGTGCCCGCCCAGAAGTCCATCTCGTGGTCGAAGCCGTAGCCGTAGTAGAAGACCACCCACTGCACCGCCGCGAACACGACCGCCGCCAGCAGCAGCACCGCGCGCTTGCGGGTCAGTCCGCACTCTTCCTGCAGGAAGGCGATCAGCGGCTGGCCCATGGCGACCGAGCTGGTGATGCCGGCGAAGAAGAGCAGGCCGAACCAGAGCATCCCCAGCAGCTCGCCCTGGGGCAGCAGTGTGAATACGATGGGCATGGTCACGAAACCGAGGTTGAAGGTCCCGCCGCGCGCGATTTCCTGCGTGGCCTGCAACCCGAAGAAGGCCACCGCCACCGGGATGGCGATGCTGGCGCCCAGCACCACTTCCACGAACTCGTTGAGCGTGCTGGTGCTCAAACCCGACAGTGCGATGTCCTGGTCGTCGCGCAGGTAGCTGGCGTAGGTCTGCAGCGTCCCCATCCCCACGCTCAGCGTGAAGAAGACCTGCCCGGCCGCGGCCAGCCAGACGGAGGTGTGTCCCAGCTCCTCGAAACGCGGGTTCCAGAGGAAGGCGAACCCGCTCCAGACGCTGCGCTCCGGAAGCGAAAGGTCGGGGGTCCCCAGGGTGAAGACCCGCACGACGAGCACGACCGCGAAGAGGAACAGCAGCGGCATGGCCACCTTGGCCAGCAGCTCGATGCCGCGGGAGATCCCGCGGTAGAGGATGGCGAAGTTGATGAACAGCGTCACCAGCAGGAAGAGGTAGGCCGTCGCCACGGTCGCGAACGGCCCCTCCGGGTTCAGTCCCTGGTAGCTTCGCAAAAAGCCGCTCATCTCGGCCAGATCCCCGATCCCGGAGTAGTAGCCCAGCAGCGAGAAGAGCGAGTAGGCCAGTGCCCACGACTCCACGTACACGTAGTAGATCATCACCGTCAGCGACAGGAACAACCCCAGCGCGCCCAGGTACTTGGCCGCCGGGTGACGCCACAGCGCGGCGAACATCCCGGGGGTGCTGCTGTGCCCCATCCGTCCGCCGCGCCGTCCGATGATCCACTCGATCCACATCAGGGGGATGCCCAGCAGGATCAGCGCCGAGAAGTAGGGGATCATGAAGGCCCCGCCTCCGTTGCTGACCGCCTGCACCGGAAAGCGCAGGAAGTTGCCGAGTCCGACCGCGTTGCCGGCGGCCGCCAGGATCAGTCCCAGGCGGCTCGCCCAGCGTTCACGTTTGGGTTCCATCAGATCCGCTTTCGAGGCGGCCGGCCCGAGCGGTTCAACGCCCAGATGCATCCGATCGCGATTGCGATGAACAGGAACACGAAGATCCGTTCTGCTTCCATGGATTTGTCCTTGGGCCCTTCGGGCCCGATTCCCGCGTCCGCCCGCAGCACGCCCATGCCCGGTTGCAGTGTCCAGTACAGGGCGCGGGCGTCCTCGGCGCGCAGCCGCGAGATCAGAATCTGCCCCCCTCCGGTCGATAAGCGCGACTGGAGGTAGGGGAGCAGCACCCTCCAGCGCCAGTACAGCGACGTCCACGCGCTGCGCAGGCCCCATCCACGGTCGGACAGGACCAGCCAGCACGTCCCATCGCTCAGCACGGCCATGAAGTCGGCCGG
>JBFGHG010000604.1:0-3294 GCA_041578395.1 Acidobacteriota bacterium | reverse complement strand
TTCAAGACCAAGGAAGAGTCGAAACTCGGCGTGCTGGAGCACATCCTGCAGCCGGAACTCTATCCCGAACTCTACGGCAAGATGTACCACAAGGTGCGGATCAACTATTACCCGCCCCGGCGCGACAACAAGGAAGGCTGGGACAACCTGGACATCTTCGGCTGGCTCGGCTACGAGATGCAGATCAAGATCGACTTCCTCTGCCGTGACAGCATCCTGGCCGCCCCGCTGGTGCTGGACCTGGCGCTGTTTCTGGACCTGGCCCAGCGGTCCGGGATGTACGGCATCCAGGAGTGGCTGTCCTTTTACTTCAAGAGCCCGATGACGCTGCCGGAGCTGTACCCGGAGCACGACCTGTTCATCCAGCTGATGAAGCTGAAAAACACGCTGCGCTACCTGCGCGGCGAGGAGCAGA
This sequence comes from Acidobacteriota bacterium, assembly GCA_041578395.1. Lineage (GTDB taxonomy): Bacteria > Acidobacteriota > UBA6911 > RPQK01 > JANQFM01 > JBFGHG01. The sequence continues at coordinate 2,879 of JBFGHG010000604.1, read as the reverse complement.
TCACGCACCTGGGCCTGGACTACTACGAATGAGCGGAAGGCTGGCCGGAACGATCGCCGGGACCGTGATGCTGGTGCTTGCCGCCGGCTGCACGGAGGACCCGCAACCGGCCGCCGGGCCGCCGCCCGCCCTGTACGTCGACCCGGCCGGCTACGACTTCAGCGAAAACCCGCCGTTGCTGGAGCGGATCAAGAGCGACCCGCACGGGTACTTCCGCTTCGTCAACATCCCCTTCGGCCAGGCCGTCTGCAACCGCTACCGCGAGCTGATGGACCGCTCGCCCCGCGTCAACCTGCACGGGGACGCCCACCTGGAACAGTACGCCGTGACCGACCTGGGACGCGGGTTGACCGACTTCGACGACTCCTCCACGGGGCCCGGCCTGCTGGACGTGATGCGATTCGGAGTCTCGCTGCGGCTCACTTGCCGGCTCAACGGCTGGGACGACCGCTACCCGGAGATCCTGGAACGGTTTCTGTCGGGCTATCGCGACTCGCTGCTGGACCCCGAGCTGCGGGCGCCGGAGCCGAGCGTGGTCACGGCCATCCGCAGCGGTTTCTCCTCGGATCGGGCGGGATACTTCCAATGGGTGGAGTCGATCATGGAACCGGCCGGCCCGGAGTTCGAGCTGCGCGCGGTGGAGGCCTTTCAGCCCTATGCGCAGCGGATGCTGGAGGAGAACCCGGAGCTGCCTTCCGACTTCTTCCAGGTGTCGAGGATCGGCTATCTGCGGCTGGGCATCGGCAGCGCGCTGGATTTGAAATTCCTGGTGCGCGTGCGGGGACCGTCGGCCGATCCCAACGACGACGTGGTGCTGGAAGTCAAGGAAGTGCGCAACCTGGAGGGCATCGACTGCGTGCAGGCGGGCGTCAGCGATCCCTTCCGGATCCTGCTGAGCCAGGCCCGCATCGCCTACAAACCGTTCCAGTACCTGGGGTATCTGCGCCTGCGCGAGGGGACGTTCTGGATTCACTCCTGGGTGGAGAACTACAAGGAGCTGTCGGTGAACGAGAGCTTCTCCACGCCGGAAGAGCTGGCGGAGGTGGCCTACGACGTGGGAGTGCAGCTGGGGCTGGGCCATCCCAAGCAGATCGGCGCGCCCTTCGGCGCCGAGTTGCGCCGTTCCCAATGGTCGCTGCTCGACCGCAACCAGCAGCAGTTGGCGGCGGCCTGCGAGGGTCTGGCCGCCGAGGTGGTCGAGGCCTGGGAGCGCTTCCGCGAGCAGGCGCCGTAGGATGCGATCTGCGATGGACTGGGACGTCCTGCGGGAAGCCGTCGAGCTGCACCGCAAGAGCGAGATCACGGCGCGGGAAGCCCTCCTGCGGGTGAGCCCCCGACAGCTCGATACGCTGATTCACCCCGTCCTGGAGGCCGGTGACGCGCCGCTGCTGGCGCGGGGCCTGCCGGCGTCCCTGGGCGCGGCCGTGGGAGAGGTCGTCTTTTCGGCGGCCGAGGCGGTGGCCCGCTCCGCCCGCGGCCGCCCGGTGGTGCTGGCCCTGACGGAAGTGCGCCCCGCGGACGTGCCGGGCGTTCAGGCGGCCGAGGGAGTGCTGACGCTGCAGGGAGGATTGACCTGCGACGCCGCCGTGCTGGCTCGCTCGTTCGGAAAGGCGGCGGTGGCCGGCTGCGAGGGACTACGCCTGGATGCCGAGCGGCGCTTGCTCAAGGCCGCGGGTCGCACGCTGCGTGAGGGAGACTGGATTTCCCTGGACGGCAGCGACGGCCGTATTCTGGCTGGAGCCGTTTCCAGGAAAGAGGTCGCCGAGCCCGCGCTGCTGGCCGATTTCCTGGCGCTGACGGAGTCAGCCGCGAGGGTCCGAGTGAGGGCCGAGGCGAACCGCGCCGCGGAAGTAGCCCGGGCTCGAATCCTGGGAGCCGAAGGGATCGTGGCGACTCGCCCTCCGGGGGGTGGCGTCGAGGTCCTCGTGCAGGAGGCCGACGGCCTTCCCGTCGCCGTCAGAATGCGGAGCGTCGCTCCCGGCGTCCCGGGGATAGAGGCGATCCTGCCCTGCGAAACCGGCTCGGACCAATTCCTGAGCCGAGCGCGGGCGGTGGCGGTGGGCCGTGTGGGCGCCTGGATCGACAGTGAGGCTCACGTCGAACGTGCAGCCCGGCTTGCGGAAGTGGCGGAAGTCTTCGTGTTCGATGCGGACGCGCTGGACGAAGAACGCCTGCTCGCCTCGATTCGAACGGCCGTGAAGAATGCCCGTCCCGTGCGTCCGGACCTCCGTCTGGCAGTTTGCGGAACCCGGGCCGCCCGGGCAGAGGCCGCGTCCCGATGGCTCGACTGGGGCGTCGATTGGATCGGCTCCCGTGCCCGCCTGGTCCCGGTGCTCCGTCTGGCCATCGCCCAGGCCGCCCTGACGCGTCCCGGGCACCCCTCGGCAAGCCAATAGTCAGTCAGGCGGCGCCGCCCGCTGCCCCCCGCAACCCAGAGACCTGGGCATGCAAGCCCGGGTTCCGGGCAGCAGCGGAATCAAGAGGTCCCACTGTCCATCCGAACCGGCGCGTAGGTCCCGAGCGCCATCGCCATGGACGCCTCGTGCCTGACCCAGGGCGATTGGACTGAATGCTCGGTCCAATCTGCTGACTCGGGTGAACCATCTCCTGCCCACCCGTGGCGCGTTGGCATCGAACTGGTTGCGGAGAAACGCCAGGTTCCTGTCGGCGAGTCTGGTAGCTATCGCCGCCATGGTTCTGCTCTTTCGCCAGGCCGAGCTGACTGAGGGTCAAATCGCCAGACAACAGGCCATTGCAGAAAGCATCGCAGCCCAAACCGAGCAGCAGGAGGCGATCGCTGAGAACGTGGAGCACGTGCTGAATCCTATCGAGGATTTTCGCGCGACCATGATGCTTCGCGTCCCCCTCGACCTCCTGGA
>JBFGHG010000603.1:0-3295 GCA_041578395.1 Acidobacteriota bacterium | reverse complement strand
GCCAGTAGGGCTGAAACCCGGCTCGCTGCAGCCCTTCGATGGCCAGTTCGGTGAGAACGCGGTTCTGAAAGCAGCCGCCGGTGAGCGCAACGGACCGGATCCCGGCGTGCTGGGCGACGGCGACGATGGCGTCGGCCAAAGCCTGGTGGAACCGGGACGAAACCTCCCCCACGGCAGAGTGCCGACCCAGGTCGTCGAGGATCTCCTCGAGCATGTCCTGCCAATCCAGAAGGGGGCAGGCCCGGTCCCCCGTTTCACGCAGGGGGATCCGGTAGCCCCCGCCGGTCCCCACGGCGGTGGTGGCAAACTCCAGCTCCATGGCGGGCTGCCCTTCGAAAGCGGCCCGGTTTCGGAGTCCGGTCAAGGCCGCCACGGCGTCGAAGAGGCGGCCCGCGCTGGAGGTCCGCGGCGAATTGAAGCCGCTGGACAACATCCGGATGAGCGTCCTGGCCTCGTGCACCTGAAATGCCCTTTCGAGGGGACGCGGCTCGACCTCGAGGCAACCTGCTCCGAACGCCTCGTGAAGCAGACCCAGAGCCGTCCGCCGTGGCTCTCGAACCGCCGCGTCCGATCCAGGCAGCCGAAACGGCCGGAAGTGGGCCACCCGCCGGAAACTCCCTCCCTCGGCCAGCAGGAACTCTCCCCCCCACACCGTCCCGTCCGGCCCGTAGCCGGTACCGTCCCAGACCACGCCCAGCACGGGTTCGCACAGCTCGTTGTCGGCCATGCAGGAAAGCAGGTGGGCGAAGTGGTGCTGCACCTCGACGACCGGCAGGTTGAGCCCGCGAGCGTAGCGGCTGGAGACGTACTCCGGATGGGCATCGACCGCGACCGCCTCGGGCGCCAGCTCGAAGAGACCGGAGAGGCTCTGGACGGCCTCGCGAAAGGCGGACTCAGCCGGGACCGTTTCCAGGTCGCCCAGGTGCTGGCTGACGAACACGTTCGGACCGCGGGTGCAGGCCACCGTACTCTTCAGGTGGGCCCCGACGGCCAGCAGGGGCGAAAGCTCCCGATCCAGCGTCACGGGAAGAGGGGCATAGCCGCGCGCCCGGCGCAGCACCTGCGGGCGCCCCGCCATGAGGCGAACGATCGAATCGTCGATGGGCCGGAGAATCGGCCGGTCGTGGACCAGAAACAGGTCGGCCACGCCGGCCAGCCGCTCGAGCGCCTCCCGGTTCCGGTAGCAGAGGGGTTCGTCGGACAGATTCCCGCTGGTCGCCACCACGGGTGAGTCCAACCGGGCCAGCAGCAGATGATGCAGCGGTGTGCAGGGCAGCATCACGCCGAGGCAGGGGTTGGCAGGCGCCACCGCCGGTGCGATCCGGCCTGTAGACGCGAGCTTCTCGAGCAGCACGATCGGACACTCGGGACTGCTCAACAACCGCTCCTCCAGAGGAGAGATTCTGCAACAGGCGGCGGCCGTCTGCAGGTCGCGCATCATCAGGGCCAGCGGCTTTTCTTCCCGGTGCTTGCGGCGCCGCAGTCGCCGGACGGCCGCCTCGTTGCAGGCATCTACCAGCAGGTGGAACCCGCCCAGTCCTTTGACGGCCGCCACCTGCCCGTCCCGGATCGCCGCCACGATACGCTCGAGCGCCTCCCGGCCCCGGGCCGTCGGCCTTCCCATCGCGTCCCGTGATTCCAGCTGGGGCCCGCAGGCGGGACAGGCGTTGGGTTGGGCGTGGAAACGCCGGTCGCCGGGATCTTCGTATTCCGAGCGGCAGCGGACGCACATCCGGAAGCGCTTCATCGTGGTTCGGGGGCGGTCGTAGGGGAGCGCTTCGATGATGCTGTAGCGAGGCCCGCAGTTGGTGCAATTGGTGAACGGATAGTCGTGGCGCCGATTGCCCGGATCGAAGACCTCCCGCAGGCAGTCTTCGCAGGTGGCTGCGTCGGGCAGCACCAGCGCTGATTTCTCTCCGAGCGGGTCGCTCCGCTCGATGCGGAAGCCCCGGTGCCCGACCTGGTCCAGAACCGCGCTTTCGAGACTCTGCAACGATGCCAGCGGGGGTTTGTCGCTCCGCAACCGGGTCTCGAAGTCCTCCAGCTGGGCAGTGACTCCCTCCACCTCGATGACGACACCCTGCGCCGTGTTGCCGACCCAGCCGGCCAGACCAAGGTCGAGGGCCAGGCGGTGGACGAAGGGACGAAACCCCACGCCCTGCACCGCGCCTCGTGCCACGATGCGCCGGCGCTGCCGCTTCCCGGACGCGTGCTCAGTCGCGATCGTCACGACCCCAACCCTCCCCATCATCCCCCGCTGGACATCCGCACGGACAGCCGGGCGCGCACCCAGTCACACCAGGCGTCGACGCCTTCCCCGCTGCGCGACGAAGTGGTGAGTAGAGACCCGCCTGGATTGAGCGTCGAGATCTGCTCGCGTACCGCCTCGAGGTCGAAGTCCACGTGCTCCAGCAGGTCAATCTTGGTGATCACCGTGGCCGAGGCCCTCGAGAAGATGCCCGGGTACTTGAACGGCTTGTCGTCCCCTTCGGTGACCGACAGCAGAGCGACCTTGAAGTGCTCGCCCAGGTCGTAGGAGGTGGGACAGATCAGATTGCCAACGTTCTCGATGAAAAGCAGGCCGAGCCGCGAGAACTCGTCTCCCTCCAGGTGACGCGCGACCAGCCGTGCATCCAGGTGACACGCGCCGCCGGTCAGGATCTGCCGGGCCGGGATCCCGAGGCGGCCCAGCCGCTCGGCGTCCCGCTCCGTGGCGATGTCTCCCACCAGCACGGCCACCCGTGCTTCCCGCCGCAGGCGCGGCACTGACGCCTCCAGCAGACTGGTCTTTCCCGATCCGGGAGAAGAGATCAGATTGACCACGAGCGTCTCGCTGGTAGCGAAGCGGCGGCGCAGCTGGGCAGCGGCTCGTTCGTTGGCCGCCAGGACCTTTTGTCGGACGTCCACGTTTTTCATGGGCTGTCTCCCTCTCTCGCCTCGTCGTCGGTGAGAAACGCCACCTGGAGCACGTCCAACTCGTCTCCGCCTTCGATCCTCAACGGCTCGGAGCAGCGCTCGCAGAGGCGCAGCCAGGTCCCCTGCGGCCGCGAGGCCGGGCGGCGGCAGCGCGCGCAGTATTGCGTTGCCGTGCGCCACTCGATCTCCAGTCTGGCCGTCTGGTCGGGACCTCCCGCGACGACTGCCTCCCAGGCGAATCGGAGCAACTCCGGTTCCACGGCGCTCAGCTCGCCCACCGCCACCCTCACCGTTTCGAGCCGGCCCGGCCCCAGGTGCGCCACCGCCTCCCGTGCCGAGCCGTGGATGGCCAGGGCGATGCTCGTCTCGTGCAAGATGG
>JBFGHG010000602.1:0-3297 GCA_041578395.1 Acidobacteriota bacterium | reverse complement strand
TTCACCAACGCCGGCATGAACCAGTTCAAGGACGTCTTCCTGGGCGCCGAAAAACGCGACTACCGGCGGGCCGCGACCAGCCAGAAGTGCATGCGGGTCAGCGGCAAGCACAACGACCTGGAAACGGTGGGCCGTACGTCGCGCCATCACACCTTCTTCGAGATGCTGGGCAACTTCTCCTTCGGCGACTACTTCAAGAAGGAGGCGATCGACTTCGCCTGGGAGCTGTGTACCGAGGTCTACGGCCTGCCGGCCGATCGACTGCGCGCCACCGTCTTCCGGGAGGACGACGAGGCCTGGCAGCTGTGGCGCGACCGTGCCAGGGTCCCGGAAAAATGGATCTACCGGCTGGGCGAAAAGGACAACTTCTGGCAGATGGGGGAGACGGGCCCCTGCGGGCCCTGCTCGGAGATCCACTACGACATGGGCGAGAGCCCCGAGGGCCATACCGACTGCAATCCGGAGTGCAGCTGCGGCCGCTACCTCGAGATCTGGAACCTGGTCTTCATGCAGTTCGACCGGGACGCCGCCGGCACGCTGACGCCGCTTCCCCGCCCCTCCATCGACACCGGCATGGGCCTGGAGCGCATCAGCTGCCTGCTGCAGGGGGTGCGGAGCAACTACGACACCGACCTGTTCAAGCCCCTGATCCGGGAGGCCGGGCGGCTGCTGGGTGTCTCCTACGGCGCCGGCGAGAAGAGCGACGTGAGCCTGCGTATCCTGGCCGACCACAGCCGCGCCTGCGCCTTCCTGGTGAACGACGGCGTCGTCCCCGCCAACGAGGGGCGGGGCTACGTACTGCGCAAGATCCTGCGCCGCGCGGTGCGCCACGGGAAGATGCTGGGGCGCGAGGAACCGTTCCTGTACGCCCTGACCGAGCTGGTCTGCGAGCAGATGAGCGGCGCCTATCCCGAGCTGGAAGACAGCCGGGAGTACGCGGCCCGGGTGGTGCGTCACGAGGAGGAAAAGTTCAGCGCCACGCTCGGCTACGGTCTGCAACTGCTCGAAGAGCTGTTCGAGTCGGCCGGCGAGGAGCGGGTCCTGGCCGGCCGGGAACTGTTCCGGCTCTACGACACGTACGGCTTCCCGCTGGACCTGTCCCGCGAGATTGCCGAGGAGCGGGGTTTCCAGCTGGACGAGCAGGGCTTTTACGCCGAGATGGAGAAGCAGCGGGAGCGCGCCCGCGCCAGCTGGAAGGGCGCCGGCAAGTCGGTCTCTCCCTTCTACCAGGAGCTGGCTGCGGAAGTGCCCGCCGCGGAGTTCACCGGCTACGATCGAATCGAGGGCGTGGCCGGCCAGGTCCTGCTGATCCTCCGGGGGGAGGAGCGCCTGGAGCGGCTCGGAGAAGGCGAGCGGGGAGAGGTGGTGCTGGACCACACGCCCTTTTATGCGGAAGCCGGCGGCCAGGTGGGCGATCAGGGTTTGATCGAGACCGGCGAGGCGCAGGTCCGGGTGGAGGACGTCTTTTCGCCGGTGGCCGGACTGACGCTGCACCGCGTGCGCGTGCTGCACGGTGAGCTGAAGGTCTCCGACCGGGTGCGCTCCACGGTCTTCGCGCGGGAGAGGCAGCGCACGGCCCGCAATCACACCGCCACTCACCTGATGCACGCGGCCCTCCGGGAGGTCCTGGGCGAGCACGTCAAGCAGGCGGGCTCCCTGGTGGCCCCCGACCGCCTGCGCTTCGACTTCACGCACTACAAACCGCTCACCTCGACCGAGCTGCGCCGGATCGAAGAGATCGTCAACCAGAAGATCCGCGAGAACCTGGAACTGGAGACCCGCATCGAGGACCTGGAAGAGGCGGTGCGCGGCGGCGCCATGGCCCTGTTCGGAGAGAAATACGCCAAGCGGGTCCGGGTGGTGGACGTGCCGGGCTTCAGCCGCGAATTGTGCGGGGGCACCCACGTCGGCCGTACCGGGGACATCGCGCTGTTCAAGATCGTCAGCGAGAGCAGCATCTCGGCGGGGGTGCGGCGCCTGGAGGCAATCACCGGAGCGGACGCCTTCGAGCGCCTCCTCGAATCGAACGAGCTCGTCCAGCGGCTCTCGGAGCAGCTCAAGAGTCCCGCGGCCCAACTGCCCGAGACGGTCTCGCGGCTGGCTCAGGAGATCAAGGAGAAGACGCGCCAGCTGGAGCAGGCGCAGCTGAAGCTGGCCCGCTCGGCCGCCGGCGACGCCCGCGACGAGGCCCGAGAGGTGCAAGGCATCCGGGTGCTGGCCCGCCGGGTGGACAACCTGGACCGCAGCGGCCTCCGTTCCCTGGCCGACCAGTTGTGCAACCAGCTGGGGACCGGCGTGGTCGTACTGGGTACGGCCGACAACGGAAAGGTCAGCCTGGTGGCGATGGTCTCGGCCGACCTGAGCAGCCGCATCCCGGCCAACCAGCTGATCCGCCAGCTGGCTCCCCTGGTGAAAGGCGGAGGTGGAGGCAAGCCGGACCTCGCCGAAGCCGGAGGCAAAGACCCCGAAGGCTTGAACCGGGCCCTGGAACAGACCTACACGGCTGTAGCAGAAATGGCCGGCTGACCGAACCCCCGCTCCTCATCGTTCTTTCCCCAACAGAAACCCGTTGTCGTGTCCCCGACAGGGGCGTACACTCGTTGGAGCCATGTCTTGTCGTCCCATGCTGCTCTTCCTGATTCTCTTCACGGCCGCCGGAGGCGATTCGGCCAAGGACGAATCGCGCAAGTGGCTGGAGGAGGAAGTCGCCTACATCATTTCGGAGTCTGAGAAGCGGGAGTACGAGGGCCTGAGCACCGAAGCGGAGCGCGCCGCCTTCGTGGAGGCCTTCTGGCAGCGGCGAGACCCGGACCCCGCCACGGAAGCGAATCCGGTACGCGAGGAACACTACCGGCGCCTGGCCTACGCCAATCAGCACTTCTCCGAAGGCCGCCGCGGCTGGCGGACGGATCGGGGCCGCGTCTACGTGATCCACGGGGAGCCGGACACCCGCCTGGTCTTTCCCAGCACCAGCCTGCACAAGAAGAAGGAGCTGCGCGTGGGAGACACGCTCTCGGAAGGGTCCTACTCGGGGGTCACGGTCGCGATCCCGGAGGCCGAGCTGTGGACCTACCGGGCGCGCGGCGCCGGGTCCCTGTTTCAGGAAGACACCGACGTCTTCTTCATGCGGGCAGACAACGCCGACATCGCGCAGCTGCTGACGCTCTACACCCCGGGTCAGTCGGTGATCGAGCGCGACGAGTTCTATTCGAGCAGCCTCTACCGCGGAGGCTCGTTGACCCGGGACTTCCGGCTGGTCTACGCGGGACGGCCCCGTTTCAATTCCAACACCGACTT
>JBFGHG010000601.1:0-3299 GCA_041578395.1 Acidobacteriota bacterium | reverse complement strand
GCTCCAGGACCGCGGCGGCCTCGGGCGCCTGCCCGTCCAGCAGCAGGAGTTCACCCAGGTAGTAGAGGGCCTCCGGGTGGTCCTCCTGGATCTCGAGCACGGCCCGGAAGGAGGCGATCGCCTTTTCCAGCATCTCGCCTTCGCCCGACTCCACGTAGCGGCGCCTCACCTGCCCCAGCAACAGATGCGGCTGGTAGTTGCCGGGGTCCAGGCGGATGGCGGTCTCCAGTTCCTCGACGCCGCGCCGGATCTCGGAGGCCTGAACCAACGAACGGCCGAACTCGAAACGCAGCTGGGAGCTGTCGGGGTCGAGCTCGAGCGCGGTTTCGTACTCTCGAAAGGCGTCCTGGAACTGCCGCTCGGCCTCGTACATCTTGGCCAGCGTGAAATGGTAGTAGGAACGGGCCTCGTCGGAGGGCTCGGCGGTCACCACCGCCGGCGGGCCGAAGAGGCCGAAGAGCACCAGGACTGCCACAGCTCGCCGCATCTGTTTCATTATCGCACAGGCCCCCGGCGAGACACCGCTTCCCTTCCCCGCCTCAGTTCAGTTCCGGGCTCTGGGCCGGAACCACCGCCAGCACTTCCTGGTCGTCGGTGTAGAACAGCTCCAGGCCCTGCAGCGGCTGATCGCTCACCACGAGCACGTAGCCGCCGTCCAGGACGGGCAGGGGCCCCACCAGGTCGCGCAACAGCTGCGAGATCCGCTGACCGGGTTGCAGAGCCACGTCCTGCGTCCCGACCACTTCTCCGTCGGCGGCGTGAACCGTCACGGTGGCGGTGGCCGGCTCCGATCCGGAGTTCAGCAGCGCGATCCCGGTGGAAAAGCCGCTCCCCTCCGCCACGTGGGCGAAGACGAGGCGGTCCGCGGCGGTGCCGAGCATCGGGAATGCGGTCATGGCGCGGCCGGAGAAGAGCTGGATCTCGACACTTCCCACCAGCCCCTCCTGGTCGCTGACCGCTTCCAGCCAGCCCTGCACCGGCGCGCCCTGCTCCGCCAGCTGGAACAGTTCCGCCAGCTCTTCACTGCGGCCGTGTCCGGACTCCAGCTCGAACTCGACCGGCGCCGCCAGCTCCATTCCGTCCGCGTCCCGCAGCCGCAGGCTGAGGTTGGCCGTCTCGGCGCTCAAATTCACCAAATGCACCCGGGTCTCGGTTCCGCCGAAGGTGACCACCTGGGGGACCAGCAGGCGGTCGAACACCTCCGCGTCCGGGCCCAACACGGGAAAGCCGCTGATGGCCGCCATCCGCTCCGCGTCGAAGCTGCGCAAATAGGCGAACGTCCCCTGCGAGGCGCTCACCACCAGGTAGTAGGTCTCCCCCTCCGTCAGCAGGTCGGGATCGAACAGGCCCTCGGTGGTATCGTCGTCCGGGTCGGGGTCGATCAGGAAGTTTCGGAAGACGGCCCCGGCGTTGACGACCTGCGTCACCTGCTCCACCACTTCCCCGGCCGAATCGGCCAGCGTGACGTCCGTGCTGATCCCGCTCAGGTTGCTGTTGAGGACGGTCAGCTCCATCTGGAAACCGTCCCGGAACTCCACGCCGGGCACGATCGAGGCCTGGGGGAGGTCGACCAGTATCACGCCGCCGTCCAGCCGCCGCACCTGGCGGTCGCCGGTCAGGAAGAAGCCGGCGATCGAGGTCTGGTCGGTGTCCAGGTCGAGCCACCCCTGGATGGTCTGTCCGGGGGCCGCCTGCAGCAGTTCCGCGGCCGTGAAGGCCATCTGCTCTCCGGCCTGCAGTTCGATCACGCGCGGGTTCACGAACTCGACCTCTTCTTCGGTCTCCGGATCGTCGAAGAAGGGCAGCCCGGTGGTCGACACCCCGCCGGCCACGATCTCGGCCACCTCCGTGCCGGTGTTGGTCAGGGCCACGCCGGTGAACAGCCCGGTGGTGGAGAGCAGTTCGGGAATCGCCACCCGCCGGGTGTTGCGCAGCAGCTCGAGGTTGTTGGCGTTGAAGTTGACCAAAGCCAGGACCTGCCCGTTGGGAGACAGCTGCATGTGCTGGGCCCCGGCCGTCACCCCCTCCACCTCCGATTCGAAGTCCAGGCCCACCGGAACCAGGTTGCGCAGCGCTCCGGTGCGGGTGTCGTACGTGCGCACCTGATCCAGCACCGGGGAGGCCACGAAGATGCTGTTGCCGTCGGCCGAAAAGGCGGGCCGGCTGGTGGGGCGGAAGAGCGACTGGACCCCGATGAAGTTGAGCCCTTGCTCCGTCTCCGGGAAGACGAAGGTGAGCCCTACCGCGCTGAGCACGATGAACTGCTCGCGGTCGGGATGGGCCACGCTGATGCCGCCGGCGCCCCCGATGGTGAGAATCGCGAGCACCTCGCCCGCTTCCAGGTCCAGCAGCAGCGCGTGATCCGCCGACAACTCCCGGATGGGGGCGCCGAAACTGTTCTCCTGGTCGGCGATCACGCCGAAGCGGCCGTCCCGTGAAATCGCCACGTTGTTGGTGGCGAAGAAGCGGTGCGGAATGCGGACGATCGACCCGTCGGTGCGCATCACCTCGGCCGGCTCCGGGACGATGCTCCGGATCACTCGGAAGCTCTCCGGGTCGACGATCTGGATGGAGTCGGGCGTCTCCAGCTCGGGCAGAAAGCTGGACCCCACCAGCACCACCGTGAAGAAGCTCGAGTCGGGGGCCATGGTGATGTTGGTGGGCCGGGTGCCGCCCTCGAACTGCAGGCGCGGGCTGATCTCGGTGGCCGTCTCGACGTCGAAACGCAGCAGCTGGTCGGTGCCGGCCGAGGCCACGAATCCGGTCTGCCCGTCGGCCGAAAAGACGATGTTGTTGGCGAAGGAAAAGAAGACTTCCTGCAGCTGGAGCGTCCGGGCCTCGTACGTCTGGGTGTCGATGATCGAAATCGAGCCGATGCGCTCCCCCTCGAAGTTGGTTTCCGTGTCGGGCAGGTTGGCCTGCAGGAAGAGCGACACCACCGCCACCTTCGAGCCGTCCGGCGTCATGGTCAGCAGCGACGGGTTGGCCCCTACCGGGATGACGGCCAGGATCTCGGCGCTGGCCGTGTCGAACGCCACCACGGCGGCCGACCCGGGATAGCTGACGAACGCTCTGGCCGAGTCGTGGGTGAACACCACGTTGGGCGAGAAGTTCAGGTCGTTGGTCTGTGCCAGCGGGAGGTTGGTGAGGGGAACCTCGTTGATGTCGAACACCAGGGGGTCGGTTTCCGACGGCTGAACGCTGTTCACGACCCGCTGGCCCCAGGCGGAGGCCAGGCTGGCCAGGATCACGACGGCGAGAGACATTCGTTTCAACATAAGCTTCCAATTATAGGACGC
>JBFGHG010000600.1:0-3304 GCA_041578395.1 Acidobacteriota bacterium | reverse complement strand
TGCGGCTCGGTGAAATCGGCCAGCAGCTCGCTGCTGACGATCCGCCGCAGCACCACGCCGCTGCGGTCGAACTCGAACACGGTCTGCGCATCGTCGTCGGTCACGAAGAAGGTGCCGGTGACGGGATGCACCGCGACCCCGTCCGCGTCGGTCGCCTCCTGCAGAACCAGGAAGGGGGACACTTCGGAGCCGTCGGCGGCTGCCCGCCACAGGACGTTGTTGCCGCGGCAGATTACCAGGTCTCCGCTGAGGGGATCGTAGGCGATGCCCTCCGGTTTTCTGACCTCGGGAATCTCGAAGCCGCCCACCAGCTCGCCGCTCAGCGTGATTTCCGCCACGCGGCCCGGGTTCTTGGCCACGATGAACAGAGTCTGCCGGATGGGATGGTAGGCGATTCCCTGCGGCTCGGTGATCCCGAGCGCGGCCAGGTCGGTGAAGCGTACATCCTCGAAGTTGAGGCGTCCGGGCTGGGCCGGCGCCAGGGCCGCCAGAGCCATCAGGATTACGGTGAAGATCGTTAGCGTGAATACCCGTCTCGCATTGTTCGGCATTATCGTCTCCCCGAAGCCCCGGCCTGGATGACCTGGCCGGCCGGCCCCTTGCTCGACTGCTGGGCCGAGCTGGTGTCTTCACTGCCGTCCCCCTCTATGACCGCTCCCAGAGTCTTCAGAAAGATCTGAAGATCCAGGGCGAGGCAGCGGTTTCGAATGTACGCGATATCCAGGCGGAGCCTTTCGTCGAACTGCAGAGTGCTGCGCCCGGACACCTGCCACAGGCCGGTCAGTCCCGGCCGGACTTCCAGTCTGGCCGTGTGCCACAACAGGTAGGTGTCCGCCTTGAAAGAGGTGGGGCGAGGGCCCACCAGCGACATGTCTCCCTTGATGACGTTGAAGATCTGAGGCAGTTCGTCCAGGCTGGTGCGCCTCAGAAAGCGTCCCACACGGGTGACGCGGGGGTCGTCCACGATCTTGAAATCGGGGTAGCAGAGCTGATTGAGATCCTGCAGCTCCGGCTTCAGCTTCTCGGCCCCCGCCACCATGGTGCGGAGCTTGTACATCTTGAAGCGGCGCCCGCCGCGCCCGGTCCGGTGCTGCGTGAAGAAGGCGGGACCGTGGCTCTCCAGCCGGATCGCCACCCAGCAGACCAGCAGCACCGGGATCACCACCGGCAGCGAGGCCAGCGCCAGGGTCAGGTCGAGGGCCCGCTTCACCCGGCGGTAGCCCTTCCCGTTCCAGGGCGCCGGTTTCTCGTACCAGCCCCGGGGAGCGGGCGCAACCCCGAGGTCCGGGGTCCGCGGGCGGGGGATCTCGGGAACAGTTGGATCATCCATAGGTTTCTTCTGTGCTTGCAATGGTCAGTTTCCTTCACTCACTCTGGCCATTCCGGCAGTGGCCAGCGGACGTTCATCCGCGGTGCACTGCAGCTCGGCGTGTTTGCGGAGGTCTTCCAGCACGAAACCGTGGGTCGGGAATTCCGCCACGCCCGTCTCCAGGCGCACGCCCGCCGACTGGGAGACCCGTTCGCTGATCCGGCGCAGCGTGGCCCGCGCCTGTTGCTGATTGCACTCGGCCAGCAGCAGCAGGTAGCGGTTCAACTCCGGCTGATACGCGATCACGTCGTAGTCGCGCAGTTCCCGCCGGACCATGGCTCCCAGCGTCAGGTAGCCGATCAGGTCACAGGCGGAGTTCCAGGTCGGAATCACGTGGCGCTTGGCAGGCGCGGCCGGCAGGGCCGTGATCTGCAGCACCACCACTGACAGCGGCCGGTTGTGGCGGCGCGCCCGGGACAGCTCGCGGCCCATGCGCCCCAGCGACTCGTTGAAGTTGTGGGGCGCACCTCCGAAGAGCGCGCGCAGCTTGGCATCGGTCCGGCGCTGGCAGTAGAAGCCGAGCGCCACGGTCACCAGCGCCGCGGTCAGGAAGATCGAAGTGAGGAACCAGGCAGACATAGTTGGATCAGTCCTTTGCGAAGCTCACGGATTCCGTCTGTTCCAGGTGGGAGCCCGGGTCACGGCGTCGGAAAAAGTCCGGGGAATGGAGCCCAGCAGCCCGTAGAGGATGTTCTTGGAGGTGCTTCCCGGTACGAAGATGACGTCGTTAGGCTGGACTTCCAGGTCGGGTGCCTGCCCGTTGATCACCTTCTTCACGTCGAGAGCCAGCTCGGTTCGCCTTCCCTGCTCGCCGTAGCGCACCAGCACCCCCTGGGACATCTTGGCCGTCCGCAGCGGGCCGCCGGCGTGCGCCAGCGCCTGCGTCAGGAAGAGCTTCTCGTAGGGAGGCAGCTCGTAGACGCCGGGACGCGACACCTCGCCGATCAGGTAGAACACCTGCAGCTGGCGCTCCGGGATGCGGATGACGTCGCCGGCGCGCAGCAGGACGTTGGTGTCGGGACTGCCCGTGCTGAGCAGGGTCTCCAGGGAGACCTCCAGCAGGTCGACTTCGTCGCCACTCTCGGGCACCGCGCCCTCGGGAAGGAAGCGCTGCAGTTGGACCGTATCGGAAGCGACCTCTTCCTTGACTCCGCCGGCCAACACCAGGGCGTCGATCAGGCGCAAGGGGTAGGTCATTTGATACTGGCCCGGCTGGCGCACCGCTCCCAGCACGAAGATCGGCTGCGACCGGTATTCCTTGATGAGCAGGGCTACCTGCGGGTTTTGAACGAACTCCCGGCGTTCCAGTTCCCCGGCAATCCGGGTCTCCGCCTCGGTCGGCGTCAGACCCGCGACCGTCACCGCTCCCAGCAGCGGGAAGTTGACGGTCCCCTCATCGCTCACGCGCAGGATCTGCTGGAGAGTCTCGACCCCGAAGACGTGGACTTCGACCAGATCTCCCGGACCGAGCCGGTAGGCCGCGGTGTTGACGCGGCGGCCGCTCAGCTCGCGAAGAAGCTGATTCCAGTCTGGAGACGAAGTGGAAGGAGGCTCCTGGGCGGAAGCCACCCCGAGGAGGGAAACGAGAAACAGACAAACCAGGCTCACGGACTCCGTCCTTCCGGACATAGCTTCGCTGTTCTCGCTCACAGACACTTCGCCTGCAAACGAGTCCTTCGAAAACAGTTCAGATGCCGGAATGTGACTAACGTCGCGGAATGCTAGCGGAGATTACCTGCCCCCAGATCCTTCTCCCCCAGCCGCTCGGCGAATCGTCACATCTGACATGCAACTATTTGCCCCTATCGCCGATCTCGGAGTCTGTCGCTGGTTGACCAGTATGATACGAGCGATTCGCCTACAATGTCAACCGAAAATTGTGCGCCGGATCACATGCAGGGGATCCGGCTCCGGGTGAAACTTCCGAGTTCGAAC
>JBFGHG010000599.1:0-3311 GCA_041578395.1 Acidobacteriota bacterium | reverse complement strand
GATCCGCTGTTTGCCCCCGTAGGTCTCCAGCAGGGCCAGCCGGGGCAGGCCCTGGCGGTTGTCGACGTAGGCGATCCACTCGCCGTCGGGAGAGAAGCGCGGGCTGAAGGCGTCGTGCTCGAAGAAGGTCAGCTTGTACGGTTCCCCCCCGTCGGTGGGCTGCACGTAGAGGTTGTTGAACTGGTCGGCCGCGCCCCGGGTGGAGGAGTAGACGAAGCGTTTGCCGTCTGCCGAGACGTCGGGGCAGGTCCGGTAAAGCGTCTGCTCGGCGAGCACCGTCCGCGCCCGCTCGATCCCGTCCGCGGCTGCCGGCACCCGCAGCACGTTGCCCGACCCCAGCGGCGTGTCCCGGTTGGAGACGATCAGCAGTTCCTCCCCCGAGGGCAGCCACGCCGGGTTGATGTGCATGTCCCAGGGCCCGAAGTAGAGGCGGTCCCGCCCGAAGTCGTGGTCCCGGGTGACCGCGATCTCCGGCCCCGTGAACCGCCCCTGCGCGAGCGCCCGCACGTACACGTTGAAGTACCCGCTGGGCCGCGTCGATACGTATGCCAAACGGGTCCCGTCGGGCGAGAAAGCCGGCTCTGTGTAGATCCGGTCGTCGTCGGTCAGGGCATGCGTCTCACCCGTTTCCACGTTCAGCATCTCGAGCTGAATCGTCCGTCCCCCGTCGTCCGCCGTATAGGCGATCCACTTCCCGTCCGGAGACCAATCGGGCGACGAGTGGTATTTCGAGCCGGCCGTCAATTCCCAGGCCACCCCGCTGTCCGGATCGACCTTCCAGATCGACCCGCTCATCCCCACTGCGATCCACTTCCCGTCGGGCGACCAGGCCGGCATCCAGGGCGTGGAGGAGGGCGCCGGCGGAAAGTAGAAATTGTGCATGTAATTCCCCCCATGCCGGGCCGAGGGGTAACTCTGAGCACTCAGTAAGGAGCCCAGCAAGACGCCGAGAATCGAAGTGAGCGCGAGCCAACCAATCTTCGCTTGAAAATTGAACATTGAAAATTGAGATTCAATTGAGATTTGAGATTTGAGATTTAACTCCCCCCCCATCTCTCGACTATCACTTTTTTTTCGGTGTAAAACTCCACCGCATCCCACCCCTGCCCGTGCAGGTCCCCGAAGAAACTCTCCTTCCACCCGCTGAACGGAAACGTGGCCATCGGCGCCGCCACCCCCACGTTGATCCCGATGTTGCCCGCCTTCACCTGGTAGCGGAATTTGCGCGCCGCCGCGCCCGAGGAGGTGAACAGGCAGGCCATGTTGCCGTAGCTGGAGCGGTTCACCAGGTCGACCGCCTCCTCGAGGGTCTCGCAGTGCAGCAGGCTCAGGACGGGCCCGAAGACCTCGGTGCGCGACAGCTCGCCTGCCCCCCCGTCGGCCAGCACGGTAGGGCCCACGAAGTTGCCCCGCTCGCAGCCTTCGACCTTCACCCCGCGGCCGTCCACCAGCAGGCGTGCGCCTTCCCGGGCTCCCCGGCCGATCCACTCTTCGATGCGCGTCTTGCTGGCGGGCGTGATCACGGGGCCCATCTGGACCCCTTCCTCCAGCCCGTTGCCCACCCGGCGCTGGCGGGCCAGCGAAGAGATCACCTCTGCGAAAGGCGCCCGCGCCTCGCCCACCGTCAGCGCCAGTGAGCCGGCCAGACAGCGCTGGCCGGCGCAGCCGAAGGCGGATTCGGCCACCACCTCGCCGGCCGATTCCAGGTCGGCGTCGGGCAGCACCAGGATCGGGTTCTTGGCGCCTCCCTGGCACTGCGCGCGCTTGCCGGCCGCCGCCGCGCGGCCGTAGACGTACCGGGCCACGGGGCTGGATCCGACGAAGCTGATGGCGCGGATCAACGGATGGTCCAGGATGGCGTCCACCACCTGCTTGTCGCCGTTGACCAGCTGCACGACCCCCGGCGGGATCCCGGTCTCCTCGATGCGGCGGAAGATCTTCTGCAGCGTCATCGGCACCCGCTCGCTCGGCTTGACGACGATGCAGTTTCCACAGGCCACCGCGTAGGGCAGAAACCAGAGGGGGATCATGCCCGGAAAGTTGAAGGGAGTCACGGCCGCCACCACGCCCACCGGCTGGCGGATCATGATCTCGTCGATGCCGCGCGCCACGTCCTCGCTGTTGTACCCCTGCATCATGGCCGGAGTGCCGCAGGCGACCTCCACGTTCTCGATGCCCCGGCGCAGTTCGCCCCGCGACTCCTCCAGGGTCTTGCCGCACTCCCGGGTGATCCCCCGCGCCAGGTCCTCGAAGTCGTCTTCCAGCAGCTGCTTGAGCCGGAACAGGTACTGGACGCGCTCGGTCACGGGAGTGCGCCGCCACTGCTCGAAGGCGACCGCGGCGGCTCGGGCCGCCCGGTCCACCTCGTCGGCGGGTGTGATCGGGACGCGGGCCAGCGGCTCGGCGGTGGCGGGGTCGTCGACCTCGAGCCACTCGCTGGCGGCCGACACCTCCCAGCGTCCCTCGACGAAGTTGGAGAGTTCCAGGTGGCTGGTCATGGTTGCTGCACCGTCATGGAATCGGGGTCCCAGCCCAGGGTGCGCCGCTCGAGATAGCTGTCGTTGGCCAGCAGGGCGGGCGCGGCGGCCCGGAATCCGAAGGCGGCGTCCTGCACCACCGGGGAGCGCGTGCGGACCGCTTCCAGAAACGACGCCATGTGAAGGGCGGTTCCGCCCGGCCCGGCCGGCGCTTCGAAATGGGTGGTCTGCTCCGACTCGACGACCTCCGCTGCTCCGGTTCCTTCGGCCGCCTCCAGCAGGCTGCGCTGCATCGCTTCGGGGAAGGTGCTGATCGAGGGGCGGATGTCCTGCTCGCGCGGGCGCCTCACCAGGGTCAGCCTCCGGCCCAGCTCGATCACGCCTTCGCTTCCCACGATCCGCATGCCGGAGCCCTCCACCGTGTCGGCGAAGTTGACCCGCAGGGAGACGTTGAAGGGCGGGTGGCGGTCCGCCGCCGGGTATTCGTACAACCCCAGCATCACGTCGGGCACTTCCCGGCCGTCCTTCCAGTGCCGCAGACCTCCCTGGGCGGCCACCCGCACCGGCCCCCGGCTGTCGCAGAGGTAGTGCACTGCAGTCAGCAGGTGGACGAAGAGGTCGCCGGCGATGGCGGTCCCGTAATCCCAGTAATTGCGCCAGCGGAAGAAGCGGTCGGCGTCGAAGGGCCGCCGCGGCGCCGGTCCCAGGAAACGTTCCCAGTCGACGGTCCGCGGGGAGGCGTCGGGCGGGACCACGTACTGCCATGCGCCGTTGGTGGAACTGCGCCGATACCACGCCTCGATCAGCAGCACGGGCCCGATGGCCCCCTCGCCG
>JBFGHG010000598.1:0-3327 GCA_041578395.1 Acidobacteriota bacterium | reverse complement strand
GGGGGCTGAGGGCAAGAAAGTGAATCGCCGGCGCCAGCACGCCGGGATCGGGCGTCTCGCCGCCGGCGGCGAGCCTCGAGATCGCGCGGGTGTAGAGGAAGCCGAGACCTCCCTGGGCCGAATCGTACAAGGCCAGACGAGTCAGCCTGCCGCGGAAGTCTTCGTAGCCGTCCCCGCAAAACCCGCGCGCCACCGCGAACGCCGCTTCGAAGTCCTCCTGCCCGACGGCCGCGGCGAACTTCTCCCAGCGCTCGTCGGCCGTCCCCTCGGACACCGGCTCGATCTCCTCCCAGGGCAGCGGGGAACGCTTGCGCGTGTTGGCGGCGTGCCAGGCCTGCTGCACGAACGGCCACCAGGCCTGCTCCTCCGGGCAGAGCGGGGCGACCTCGAGCGCCGCGTCCAGACCCAGCAGGCAGTGAGGCGTGTCTTCGTCGTAGTAGGGCTGGTAGAGCCGGGGCGCCAGGTAGCGGGCGGCCTCGCGCACGAAGGTCCGGGGTTCGCCCCACTCCTCCTGCAGTTCCTTGAACTGCTTGGCGAAGGCCTTCACGTTGGTGGTCTGAAACAGGCTCTCCAGGGCCTCACTCATCCGGACGCGCTCCTCTCTTCGGCAGGGCACATCATAAAGGAAAGCACCGGTGCGAGGAAAACAGCCTCACGCGGCCGGAAGGGCTTCGGCCAGCTTCTTCCGGATCGCTTCGATCCAGATCCCCTCGTTGATGGGGTACTCGCCCGGCTGGCCGTGCAGGCGCGCCCGCAGCCCGTTGGTGCCGTCCCAGCCGGCATGGTGCAGCCCGATCAGCTCCCAGTCGGTGTTGAACACCGGGCTGCCGGAGTTGCCTCCCTCGGTGGGCGTGCGGTAGTGCAGGTGCCGCTCGTCGTAGTCGACCATGGCATTGTCGTACAGCGACAGCGCGATTTCGCGGCGCGCCCCGGGATGGCCGATGATGAAGGCCCGCTGCTGCATGTTGGGCAGTTTTCCGCTGGCCAGGTCGTACTTGGCGGGCAGGGTGTTGGTGAGGGGGTACACATCGGGCGCCGGGGGGCAATCCGCCAGCAGGGCCACGGTGAAGTCCAGCTCGTGATGGGGGGAGGTGAGCAGCACCTTCTCGACCCGCAGCGTGATCATTTCCGCCCCCTGCACCAGCAGTCCGCGCAGCTCCACCAGCGCCTGGCCGGACTGCAGCGCCAGGGAACTGTCGTCCGGGAGGTCGGAGACCACGTGGGCGTTGGTCACCAGCAGGGCCGGGTGCGCGGCCAGGCCGGGACCGAGCCCCTCCCCCGCCACCAGGAAGCCGCTCCCCCACCCCTTGGAGTTGCTGGCCTTCACCACGCGGGCCACCGAGCGGCAGCGCAGGGCGCCCGTCAGGTAGGACTGCATGCCGACGATGCCGTCCTCTCCGAGGATGCGCTCCAGGTTCTGGCGGATGTCGCCGCCGCGGCGCAGCTGATCGGCGGCCGCCTGCTCCTCGGGTCCGATGCGGACGGCGCCGGCGGCCGACTGCAGGTCGGGCTTCATCAGGGAGGCGGGAAGCAGGGCGTTCAGGAAGATGCGGCCCGGATCTTCGTCGGCCCGCAGTCCCCAGACTTCGCGCAGCTGCCGGGCCGTGCTTCCCAGATGGAAGGCGCTGGCCTCCGGGTGCTGGACGTAGCGTTCCAGCCAGCCCTTGGATTCTTCGACCTGGCCCAGGGCCAGGCAGACCTCGACCAGGGTCGCCACTGCCCAGACGTCGTTCTTGGCTGCCGCCTCGCGCAGGGCGGTCCGCTGGACGTTTTCCGCCAGGCGGGAGGGGTCCGGGACCACGCCGCTGGCCACGCCGTCCGTGCGCGCGCGCTCCAGCAGCGCCACCACGTTGATACCGTGCCAGTAGCTGTCCGGATTGTAGGCGTAGACGTCGTGATAAGCGGAGATGGCCTGGCGCAGGGCGTGTGGGTGGCCCGAGCCGAGGGCGGCGGTGTCGACGTAGCTCTGCTTGTAGGCGCGCCCCAGCAGCCCCCGCGCCTCGAGGTACTCGGGATGGCCTTCGGGGATCTCCCGGCTCAACTGCAGCAGGTGGTGGGTGGCCGCCGTCAGCCGCCCCGTCTCGATCAGCCCCTGGCCGTACTGGCGCTGGACGTAAAAGGGCGCGTGGCCGGTCTGGATCAGGGCCTCGGCCACCTGGAGCATGGGTTCGAAGCGCCGGTGCTTGCGCAGCAGCTTCAGGACTTCCGGGGCTTCCGATGCCGCGGGCTCTTTCCCCTGGTAGATCTCGAGCTGCAGCTGCTCGACCTCCTGTTCCAGCGCCCCCAGGTCGTTTCGATCGAGGACGGTCTTCACGCGAGAAGCCCAGGACATGGTCCACCTCCATGGAACGGCTGTGTTCGGGAAACGGTCTTGAGGACGATGATAGCCTGCCGGGCGGGCGGGCTCAACCCCGGCACCCGCCGTCACCAGCGCTCGCGGCGCAGCACTTCCAGAGAGAGCAACTCCAGGGCGGGCGGCTTCGGCTGCTCGCCGCAATAGACGGCGTTCAGCCGCTCCGTGATCCGGTCTTCTTCGGTTCGCCGTGCCGCGGGCCGGCGAGTCAGACGCCGCAGAGCTTCGAACCACCAACGCAGTCCGCGTTCAATCATTCAGATACCCTTCCAGCATCAGATCGTCGCCGAGCCGCCGCACGCGCAGGTCGCGCAGGCGCAGCGCCTGGTCCAGGCGGCTCACCCCCAGGTCGGCCACGCCCGGCAGTCCGCTTCCGCCCACGATCCTGGGACCGTAGAAGAAGCAGATCTTCCGCACCACCCCCGCCGCCAGCGCCGAGGCCGCCACGCGGCCGCCGCCTTCCACGATCAGGCTGCTCACGCCGCGCCGGCCGAGGTCGGACAGCACCGCCGTCCAGGAGAGCCCCGCATTCCCCCGCTGGACTCGCACGAGCGAGACTCGCTCGCCCATCCCGCCACGACGCCCCTTCCCTCCATGGAACACGATCACCGGATCGTCCGACTCGAACACCCGCGCCGACGGCGGGGTGCGCAGGTGGCTGTCCAACACCACGCGGGTGATCGACCCGGGCCGCCGCCAGCGGACCGTCAGCGAGGGGTCGTCGGCCAGCAGCGTCTCGATTCCCACCAGGATGGCGTCGTAGCCGTAGCGCAGGCGTTGGGAGGCGCGCCGCGCCTTCTCGCCCGTGATCCACTGAGAGTCGCCCGTGGCGGTGGCGATCTTGCCGTCCAGCGTCATGGCCAGCTTGAGCAGCACGAAGGGGGTGCCGTGCTGGATGTAGTGAAAGAACGTCTCGTTGAGTTGCCGGGCCCGCTCGGCGCAGAGCCCCTCCACCACCTCGATCCCGGACTCCC
>JBFGHG010000597.1:0-3329 GCA_041578395.1 Acidobacteriota bacterium | reverse complement strand
GGGAAGGGGGGGTGACCCTACGGAAAGTGCCACAGAAAACATACCGCCGCGTCCGGACTCCGGTCCAGCCGCGGTAAGGGTGAAAAGGTGGGGTAAGAGCCCACCGCTTCGATGGTGACATCGAAGGCACGGTAAACCCCACGTGGTGCAAGGCCAAATAGGCTCCGCCCCTGGGTCGGCCCGGCCCACGCGGCGCTTCGGTCGCGGGCGGAGCGGGTAGGCCGCTCGAGGTCCGGGGTGACCCGGACCCTAGAGGAATGATCATCCTTCCACCCGGCCGCGCGCCGGAGGAAGACAGAATTCGGCTTACATCTCGACTTGCCCCTTCTCAACGATGAATGGTGAATGATGAATGAGGAATCGGGGCCGGGGGCCATCGCATTGAGCCGGCGCCAGTTCGGGCGGATGGCACTGGTGGCTCCGCTGGCGATTCCCTCGGAATCGTGTTCCGAGCCGCTTCCCTACGCGGGCGGATTGACGGACCTGGAGGGGATTGAGGTGGGACACTTCACGGCCACCAAGCGCCCCACCGGCTGCACCGTGGTGCTGGCCGAGCAGGGAGTGGTGGCCGGCGTCGACGTGCGGGGATCGGCGCCGGGAACGCGCGAGACCGACCTGCTCGATCCCGTCAACACCGTCCAGCAGATCCACGGGGTCTTGCTGGCGGGAGGCAGCGCCTTCGGACTGGACGCCGCCGGCGGGGTGGTGCGCTACCTGGAGGAGAAGAAGGCAGGCTTCCAGACCAGCCATGGCCGGGTGCCGATCGTCCCGGCCGCCATACTCTACGACCTGAACCTGGGCGACCCCACCATCCGGCCCGGTCCCAACGACGCCTATCTGGCTTGCCTCAAGGCGGGCAGCGGTCCGGTCCCGGAAGGAAACGTGGGAGCCGGAGCAGGCGCCACGGTGGGGAAAATGCTGGGCGAGCAGCAGGCCATGAAGGGCGGGCTGGGGAGCGCATCCGTGAAGGCGGGCGGGCTCACCGTGGCCGCGCTGGCCGTCGTCAACTGCGTGGGGGACGTGATCGACCCGGGCAGCGGCCGCATCCTGGCGGGTGCCAGACAGGGCGATACCTTCGTCGACCTCGGGAAGTGGCTGGACCGGGAAGAGCCCGCCGCCGCGTCCGGCCAGAGCACCACCCTGGTGGTCGTGGCGACCAACGCCGCCTTCGACAAGAGCGGGATGACCAAGATCGCTCAGATGAGCCACGACGGGCTGGCCCGCGCCATCGAACCGGCCCACACCCCCTACGACGGCGACACCGTCTTCGCGCTCTCCACGGGCTCGCTGGAAGATGCCAGCCTGACACGGGTGGGGGCGCTGGCCGCGCGGGTCACCGCCCGGGCCATCGTGCGGGGCGTGCAGGCGGCCCGCAGTCTTCTCCACTACCCGGCGGCCTGCGACTATTCCGGCTGACTCAGGGATACCGCATCAGCCGGAAGAGCGCAGCCAGCAGTTCGTCGAACTCCTCCGGCTTCCGCCGAGGCCCCCAGACATCGGAAAGGTCGAGATGGGACCGCGGTGTCTGCCGAACGTTCCGGCGCCGCTGTTCGAACCTCGGGGACCGAACCTCGACCCAGACGGGAACGTCCTGTCCACCGCTGACGTATTCCCGGCGGGTTCGAGGGTCGGAAAGCACCTCGTAGGCTTTCCGGACTCGCCGGAAACTCTCGGGGTCGCCCCCGCCCTCCGCGTCGGGATGATACTGCCGTGCAAGCTTCCGGAAGGCCGTGCGCAGCTGCTCGCCGTCCGCGTCTGACGTCACGCCTAGAAGTGCGAAGTAGTCGGGCTTCGAGGTCATCGGCTCCCACCTGTACGGTACAAATCTACCATGGTGCCCTGGGTCCTTCGAAGCCCGCTCTCCTCAGTTCGAAATCCCGGATCGCAGATTTGAAACCTCGAATCAGCATTCTGGAATCCAACTCGGACATCGGCTCGTTGGAGCCGGCGCGGCTCTCGCCCCTCCCGGTCGCCGCCGGCGTGCTGCGCGGCCTCGATCTGTCGAATCGCCTCGCCGATCTCCAGGCCGTGGAAGTGCCCGCCGATCTCGTCCTCCGGATCGCCGGCAGCCAGGAAGGACTCGTTGTTCTCGGTCCTCACACTCTGGTAGCTGCGCGGCGTCGTCCGGTTCGTCCCCGGCTTCGAAATAGGGCGCCGCCTCGAGCAGGAAGAAGGTAGTCGAAGCGTTCCTCCTCCATGACCCGCTCCTGATCGGCCGTGAAGGTGTGGACGTCGCCGTACAGAGCCGTGTAGGTCCGGACCCGCGGCGGCACGGGTCGCAGCCGCAACCGCGCCCGCACGATGACGGCGCACTGGCCCAACCCCGCCAGGACGGCTCGAAACAGCACCGGGCGGCGGCGCCGCGAGCAGGTCAGCCGGTCGCCGCGGCCCGTGACCACTTCGAGTTCGAGGGCGTTGTCCACCTGCAGACCGGACAGCGCCGCCTGACCTCCGATCCGCCTACCGACAGCGTGCCTCCCACCCGCAGGCCCAGGTAGTCGGTCAGCGTGGGGGGGCTCAGGTTCAGCGGGGCGGCCGCCTGGACCAGCTCGAGCCAGCTCACCCCCGCGTCCACCAGGGCGCCCTCCCCGTTGACCTCGTGGATCTGGTTCAGGGTCGAGGTGTCGGTCACGACGCCGCCTTCGGCCTGGGCCTGGCCGAAGGTAGCGTGACTGTCCCCCGCCTGGCCGTCGGCGGTCACCTGGAGTCGGTGGGCGCGGGCGAAGAGGATCAACCGCTGCACGTCGGCCACCGAGCCGGGTTGCAGCACGGCCCGCGGCCGCAGCGAGACGATCCGTCCGAAGTCGCCCCCGGCGGCCTCCAGCAAGGGGTCCTCCAGAAACAGCTCGCCGTCCAGCTCCGGGATTTCGATCGATCCGGGCGGGCAGGACTCGGACGCGAGCAGCCAGCGGCGGGAAGCGGGGTGAAAAGCGGCCACGCCAGGGCGGCGCTGCAGCGGAGAAGGCGACGACGCGTGAGGATCATGAGCGTGACCTCCGGGAAGTCGAGTTGCAGCGAAACCCTGGAGAGTAGACGACTGGAATCCCGGAGGAGGCTACCTCTGCAGCTGCCGGCGCAGCAAATCCAGCTCCAACCCCAGCAGGCGGCTTCGGGCCCGCACGGTGGCCAGGTCGAACTCGGCCCTGTTCAGCTCGAACTCGGACGCTTCCTCCCGCTGCAGGGCCCCGCGAACGGCCGCCACCCGGCGGCGGGCGCTTTCCAGGTCAAGGGCCGCCAGGGAGGACTCGGCAGCCAGCTCGGTCAGCCGCTGCTTCACTTCGACCTGCCGAGCGTCCAGGCGTCCGTCCAGGTACTCGCGGCGCAGCTCG
>JBFGHG010000596.1:0-3330 GCA_041578395.1 Acidobacteriota bacterium | reverse complement strand
GGGGCGATGGGCAAGGTCGCGGTGGTGGGCGGCAGCCGCGGCAAGGCCGGGGCGGCGGTGCTGGCGGCGTCGGCCGCGCTGCAGGCGGGCAGCGGACTCGTCACGATCGTCGTACCCGAAGGGGTACAGCCGCAGGCAGCCTCCTTTCTGCCCGACCTGATGACCGAAGGACTGCCGGAGACTTCCTCGGGCGGCTTTTCCCGCGGCGCCCTCGAGCCGGCTCTCGAGTTGCTCGAGCAGATGGACGCGGCGGCCCTGGGGCCCGGACTGGGCACCGACCCGGAGACCGTGGAGTTCGCGCGGGAGCTGACGCGGCGTTCGCCGGTCCCGCTGGTGCTGGACGCCGACGCCCTCAACGCCCTGGCCGGGGATCCGGAAGGCGCGCGCAACGAGCCGGGCCGGCCGCTGGTGCTGACCCCTCACCCCGGAGAGTTTTCCCGGCTTTGCGGCACTCCGGTCGAGGAGCTGCTGCCGGATCGCATCCGGCTGGCCCGTGCGTTCGCCCGCAGCCACGGTTGGTGGCTCGTCCTGAAGGGCTTCCGCACGCTGGTGGCGGAGCCTGCCGGCCGCGTCTGCGTCTGCCGGCGGGGCAACCCCGGCATGGCGACAGGTGGCATGGGGGACGTGCTGACCGGCGTCCTGCTGACCCAGCTGGGAGTGCTGGCGGCCCGCGGCTGGGAGGATCCCGCCGAGGTGACGGAGCGGGTTTCGCTGGGCACCTACCTCCACTCGGCGGCGGGCGATCTGGCGGCGACCGAGCTCGGTGCGGAGAGCCTCACCGCGTCGGCGCTGGTCGAGTACCTCGGGGACGCCTACGCCGAGCTGCACGGGCAGGCCGGATGATCGCGCGCTCCGGAGACGAACAGGAGACGCGGCGGCTGGGCCGGCGCCTGGGCGAACTGCTCGAGCCTCCCCGGGTGGTCCTGCTGGAGGGTCCGCTGGGCAGCGACAAGACGGTCCTGGCGCGGGGGATCGTGGAAGGGGCGGGGGGCGACCCGGAGCAGGTGAGCAGCCCCACCTTCACGCTGGTCAACGAGTACCCCTCCCCCGCGGGAATCGTCTACCACCTGGACCTGTACCGGCTCGACAGCCTGCGCGACCTCTACTCGATCGGCATCGAGGACATCCTGGCCTCCGACTCGATCGTGATCGTGGAGTGGGCCGAGAAGCTGCGGCTCGAAGTCGATCACCCCCTTCGCATCCGCATCCGCGCCGACGGCGGCACCCGCGAATTCGAAATCGACCCGCCCCTGTCCCTCTGACCACGGGCGTTTCCGCCCTCCCCCCCGAAGTTTTTCGGCCGATTCTTCGTGCATTCGAAGGCTCGAACGTAATGGTGAATCAGGAGGAGGCCGATGAAGAACCGACGAGCGAGCAAAAGCACCGATCTGAAATCTGGATTCTCGAGTCTGCAATCTCCCCGCGGTTTCTCCCTCATCGACCTCCTGCTGACCTGCTTCCTGATCTTCCTGCTGGCCGGCCTCGGAGTCCCCTTCCTGCACGGCCTGGCCGCGGAACAGAAGCGCATGGCGGCCTGCGACCTGCTGGTCTCGGCCCTGGCCAAGGCGCGTGCGCTGGCCATCTCGCGCAACACGCCGGTGCGCCTGCTGGCCGAGCCGTCGGGCCGCTTCGCGCTGCAGGCCGGAGCGCGGGACTCGGCCGTGGTCTGGAGGCAGCTCCCCGCTCCGGTCCGTTTCCTCAAGACGCCGCGCCGCCCCGTCCTCTTTCACTCGCGCGGCACGGCGTCGCCCGGGGGCAGCTACCTGCTGGGCGACGAGGAGGGGAGCCTGAAGGTGATCGTCTCGGTGTCGGGCCGGGTCCGCTGGACCCGTCCGCGGGGAGGGGGGCCATGAGAACGCGACGACGGAGCGCGAGCGGGTTCACGCTGCTGGAGGTCCTGCTGGCCGCCACGCTGCTGGCGCTGGCGGCCGGCGCCCTGCTGTACAGCCTGGGCTTCGCCTATCAGCATTACCGGATCGCCTGGGACGACTGGGGGGTCACGCTGGAACTGTGGAACCGTTCCTGCCGCTGGCGCGCCGGGGTCGGGGAGCCGGAGTTGGAGGAGACGTTGGGGGGGACCGCCATGCCCCTGCGCCGCGTCCGGCTGGAGGCGGACAGCGCGGGGCGAACCGTCGTCTGGGAGGTGCTGCATGCCCGCCCGTAGGAACGCCGGAGTGCGGTGTCCCCCCACCGCTTTGCCCCGGCCGCCTCGGCGGCCGACGCATGGACGCGTCCGGCCCGCCGGGCGGCAAACCGGAGCGTCCCTGGTGGAGCTGCTGGTCGCCATCACCCTCTCGATGGTCCTGTCGGGCGCCCTGCTGTCGCTGGTGTGGAGCTTTCAGCAGTGGAGCGGACGGTTGCAGCGCACCCTGGAGCGCGACGAGAACCTGCGGCTGGCCCCCCTGCTGCTGAGCCGGTACCTGGCCTCGGCCGGCAGCCGCCGCTGGGAGGGGAACTGGAGGGGCGTCCAGGTCCGAGGCTCGACTCTCGAGGTCCGCGCCGACGTGGAGGGAAAGGACGGCTTTCCCGACGGGAGGCTGGACGGGGGCTTCGAACGCGTGGCGCTGTGGCAGGACGGCGAGAACCTGAAACTGCGCAGCGGACGAGGTTCGTTTCAGCCGCTGCTGATGCGCGTCTCGAGCTGGACGGCGGAGCGGCCCCACGACCAGCTGCTGCTGCTGAAGGTCCACGCCCGCTCCCGGCCCGTGCCCGGCTCGGCTGTGGCCGACCCGGACGAGGAGCAGGAGATCGCGGTGCACCTTCCCAACTACCGTCCCAACCTGTTCCGGGAGGCTACCCGATGAGCACCCTGAAACCGGACGAGCGCAGCGTGGAGAGCCGCGGCTTCAGCCTGATCACCGTGCTGATGTGGGTGATCCTGCTGGGTCTGATCGCCCTGTTGCTGCAGGCGCGGCTGGGGGACCAGCTGGAGGCCCTGCCGGCCTCCGAGCGCCAGCTCTACAGCCTGGTCATGGCTCAAAACGGGATCGAGTACGCGCGGGCCGGGCTGGCCTCGATGGACCTCGAGGCGCTGCTGAGAGGGGCCGACGGCAAGCTGGAGTCGCAACGCCCGGCCGAATGGCGCAATCCGCTGCCCTGGGCTCGGGCCCGGACGAGCGACCCCTCCAGCCTCCGCCTGACGCCGGACGACGGCCTGCCCTTCGACGAAAAGGGTGGCACCATGAACCGCGGCTACAGCGCGGCGGGCGACGGCTACTTCTTTCTGCGCTTCAGCAACAACCCGGAAGAGCCCCCCGGCCGGGACCGCGACGGAGTGGTGCTGGTCCGCAGTCTGGGAGTGGCCCGCAGCCGGCTCCCGGCGCTCTCGCT
>JBFGHG010000595.1:0-3335 GCA_041578395.1 Acidobacteriota bacterium | reverse complement strand
CGGGCGCCGAACTGGTGGTCGCGGCGTTCCCCGACGAATACCAGGTCGACCTGCAAGCCCGCCAACAGATGCTCGACCGCTACGAAATCGACGAGGACAGCTACCGCTGGACCCGCCCTCAGGATCTACTGGGGGAGTTCTGCAAGGGGGAAGGCATCGAATACCACGACCTGCTCCCCGGCTTCCGCGGAGCCGCCGCCGAGACCGGCCTGACCCTGTACATCCCCCGCAACACGCACTGGAACCGCCACGGAAACCGCATAGCCGCCAACCTGCTCACCGAGATCCTGTCCCCCCGCCTCGAGCAAGCAGCCCCTGGCCCTTCGAACATTGAAAATTGAAGATTGGAATTTACTTGAAAATTGAGATTTGAGATTTGAGATTTAATCCCTATCCATCCACCACCCCCAACCAGGACCGAAAATACCCTTCATCCTCGATCCCCACCGCCGGCTCCGCCACCTTCAGCGGCCGAAACGTATCGAACATCACCGCCAGCTCGTTGGTCGCCTTGGCCCCCACCGACGCCTCCGCCCGCCCCGGATGCGGCCCGTGCGGAATCCCGTCCGGGTGCAGCGTGATCGAGCCGTACTCGATCCCCTTGCGGCTCATGAACTCACTACTGGCGTAGTAGATCACCTCGTCCGACATCACGTTGGAGTGGTTGTAGGGCGCGGGTACGGCCGCCTCGTCGAAGTCGTAGGGGCGGGGGCAGAAGGAGCAGACCACGAAGCCGTCGCAGTCGAAGGTCTGGTGCACGGGCGGGGGGAGGTGGAAGCGGCCCACCTTGGGCTCGAAGTCCTCGATGTTCAGCGCCCAGGGGAAGTAGTAGCCGTCCCATCCGACCACGTCGAAGGGGTGGTGGTCGAAGACCATCTCGGTGAGCACCTCGTACTGCTTGACCACGACCCGGAACTCCCCCTTCTCGTCGTGCGTTTTCAACTCCTGCGGCACGCGGATGTCCCGTTCCGAGTAGGGGCTGCCTTCGATCAGCTGGCCGAACTCGTTGCGGTAGCGGCGGGGGGAGCGCAGGTAGCCGGCGCTTTCCAGGATCAGCAGTTTTACCGGGTGTTGGGTGAAGCGCAGCCGGTGCAGGATGCCGCGGTGGACGACCACGTAGTCGCCCTGCCGGAAGGGCAGCTCGCCGAACTGCGACTCCAGGACGCCTTCGCCCTCGCTGACGTAGATCAGCTCGTCGCCCATGGCGTTGCGGTAGTAGAAGTCGTCGTCCCGGTCGGGCTGGGCGAAGGAGCAGGCCACGTCGCTGTTGTACAGCAGGGGCACCCGGTCCAGCGTGGGGCTGCCGCCGGCCGGGAGCCGGGCCGTGCGGAAATGGCGGTGGCGCAGCATGGGTTCGCCGTCGGCCGCCCATTGGAGCTTCTTCAGCTGCCGGACGTCGGTCACCTTGGTGGGGGCGTGCAGGTGGTAGAGCAGCGAGGAGGGTCCCACGAACCCCTTGTTGCCCATCAGCTCCTCGGGGTAGAGCGAGCCGTCCTGCTGCCGGTAGATCATGTGCCGCTTTCGCGGGATCTCTCCAAGCTTATGATAGAAAGGCATTTCCAAAGCTCTCCAACGTGGGGCGGCCTTCCAGGCCGTTGTTTTACTTCACTAATCACGGGCAGGTGATGCCCGTGCCACTTCCACTCAAAGGTTGCCGCGCAACGCCTGCTCTGCTTCGATGGCTTCGAAGAGCGCCTTGAAGTTCCCCTTGCCGAAGCCGCGGCTCCCCTTGCGGTGGATGATCTCGAAGAAGAGGGTGGGGCGGTCCTCCACCGGTTTGGAGAAGAGCTGCAGCAGGTAGCCCTCGTCGTCGCGGTCCACCAGCACGCCCAGGCGCCGCAGGCTCTCGACCGTCTCGTCGATTTTGCCCACGCGGTCGGGCAACTCGTCGTAGTAGGAGTCGGGGACCATCAGGAAATCGATGCCGTTGGCCTGCAGCTTCTCCACCGTCTCCAGGATGTTCTCGGTGCGCATGGCGATGTGCTGCACGCCTGCGCCGCCGTAGAAGTCGAGGTACTCCTCGATCTGGCTCTTCTTCTTGCCTTCGGCGGGTTCGTTGATGGGGAACTTGATGGAGTAGGAGTTGTCGGACATCACGATGCTCATCAGGGCGCTGTAGTCGGTCGAGATGTCCTTGTCGTCGAAGCTGATGTAGCGCTTGAACCCCAGCACCCGCGAGTACCAGTCGGCCCAGTAGTTCATCTTGCCCAGCTCGACGTTGCCCACCACGTGGTCGACCAGCAGCAGGCCGGTGCTCTCACCCGGGATTTCGGCGGACTGGAAGCCGGGCAGGAAGGGCCCGGAGTACTGGCTCGAGTCGATCAGGGAATGGATGGTGTCGCCGTAGGTCTTGATCCCGGCCCGCCGGATGGCGCCGTGCTCGTCGCGGTCGGTGCGCGGCTCGTAGGCCACGTCGGCGCCCCGGGCCACGGCGGCGGCAAAGGCCGCGTCGACGTCCCGGACTTCGAAGGCGATGTCGCGGACGCCGTCGCCGTGTTTGCGGATGTGCTCGGCGGCCGGGTGATCGGGAGCCAGCGGGGTGGTCAGCAGGAAGCGGATCTTGTTCTGGCGCAGCGCGTAAGAGGTCGTCTCCCGCTGGCCGGTCTCGAGTCCGGAGTAGGCGACCTGGGAGAAGCCGAAGGCGTTCCGGTAGAAGTAGGCGGCCTGCTTGGCGTTGCCGACGTAGAACTGAAGGTGGTGGATTCGCCTCAATTTGAGCGGATTCTCGCCCATCGCCCGTGCTCCTTTCGCAGGGTCCCCATCCCGATGAGTCGAATATATCACGGGGATGTCAGCCGGCCTTCCCGGGCCGGCTTGACGGGCAGGATACCCGTCTCACGTTCAGCTGCGCAGCTCCACCCGGTCCCGGAACTGGTCCAGCACCTCCGGGTTGGCCAGCGCATCCACGTTGCTCACCGGACGCCCGTGGATCACGTTGCGCACCGCCAGCTCGGTGATCTTCCCGCTGATCGTCCGCGGCAGGTCGCCGACCTGGACGATCTTGCGGGGGACGTGGTGGGGTGAGGTGTTGTCACAGATCGTCCGGCGGATCTCCTCCTCGAGCTCCGGGGTCAGCCGCTCCCCCTCGCGCAGCCGCACGAAGAGCACGATGCGCACGTCGTCGTCCCACTGCTGGTCCACCACCAGGCTCTCGACCACCGCCTCCAGCTTCTCCACCTGGCGGTAGATCTCCGCCGTCCCGATCCGCACCCCTCCCGGGTTCAGCGTGGCGTCCGAGCGGCCGTAGATGATCAGGCCGCCGCGCGGGGTCAGCTCGGCCCAGTCGCCGTGACGCCAGACGCCCGGAAAGTGCTCGAAGTACGCCTGGCGGTACT
>JBFGHG010000594.1:0-3336 GCA_041578395.1 Acidobacteriota bacterium | reverse complement strand
TCTTCGAGGAGTTCGGGGCGGGATAGCCGTGCAGGTCCGTCCCAGGCCGTTACCTTGAAAATTCACCACCAAGTGGTGAATTTCTTCACCATGCAAGTGCCGTGGCGCGACCTTCCAGGCCGTGATTCCGACTCCCCCGCATCAACGACAAGACATGACCGTGCCACTTTTCCACCTCAGGCCAGGCCGGGTGGCCGCCGCAGGTGATGGTCCGTCCGCTGCTGATAGGCGTGGGCCAGCAGTGAAATGTCCGCATCCCCGAAGAGCCGCCCGGTGAGCCGCAGGCTGGTCGGCTGGCCCTGGGAGTCGAAGCCGCTGGGCAGCGTGATCTCCGGGTGGCCCGTCAGGTTGGTCAACCCCAGCCGGCTGCCCACGAACAGGTCCAGGTCCTCGAACCACTCGCCCAGCTGCTCGATCAGACGAGTCCGGATGCGGTTGGCCCGAAGGTACTCCACGGCCGGCACGAGCCGGTGCAGCCGGAAGCGGTCGGGACGGATGCTCTTCTCCGGCTCCGCCCGCATGGCCCGGTCGAGTCCCGAACGGGTCAGGCCGTCGAAGGCGGCGGCCGACTCGGTCGAGAGGATGAAGCCCAGTGCCCGGTCTTCCAACTCCGGCGGCTCGACGGGCCGCAGCCGGACCCCCAGAGAGCGGAGCACCTCCAGCGCCTGCAGGCTCTTTTCGCGAGACTCGCGCAGGCGGCGAACGCGCTCGGGGTTGTCGGGATCATCGGGCACCTCCGCCTCGAGTTCCGCCGCGAAGTAACCGACCCTCAGCCGGGAAAGATCGCGGCCGGCATCCCACTCGAAGAACCCGCCCAGCACTGACCGGTCCCGGCCGTCGGGACCCTGGATGGCCCGCAGCACCAGTGCGCAGTCCTCGGCCGAGCGGCAGATCGGCCCCACCTTGTCCATGCTCCAGCTGAGCGTCATGGCACCGTGGCGGCTGACCAGCCCGAAGCTGGGGCGCAGGCCCGTCACCCCGCAGCGGGACGCCGGCGAGATGATCGAGCCGCGGGTCTCGGTGCCGATCGAAAAGCCGACCAGCCCGGCGGCGGTGGCCGACGCGGGCCCGGCCGAGGAGCCGCTCGAGCCCCGCTCGGGATGGCGCGGGTCCCAGGGGCTCTTGGTCTGACCGCCGAACCAGCGGTCCCCAATCGCCAGCGCCCCGGTGGTCAGCTTGGCCACCAGTACCGCCCCCGCCTCGGTCAGCCGGCGGTAGACGGTGGCGTCCGCCTCCAGCTGCTGCCCGCGGTCGGGGGAAGCGCCCCAGGTGGTGGGATAGCCGCGCACGGAGAGCAGGTCCTTGGCGCCCCAGGGGATCCCGTGCAGCGGGCCCCGCCAGAGCCCTTCGGCCAGTTCCCGGTCGGCGCGCCGGGCCTGTTCGAGCGCCAGCTCCTCGGTGAGAGTCACGACGCAGTGCAGCACCGGGTCGTACGCCTTCAGGCGGCCCAGGTAGAGCAGGGTGAGCTCGAGCGACGAAATCTGGCGGGTCCGCACCAGGTGGGAGAGATGGGTGACCGGCAGGAAGGCCAGCTCCTCCTCGCTGGAGGGCCGCTCCACGCTCACTGTGCTGGGCGCGAACTCCCCTTCCCGGCCCGGAGGTTTTACCCCCGGGGGGAGTGGGTTGAAGACCAGGGCCGGCGCCACCGAGTTGGGCAGCTCGATCTCCCTCATCGCGCGGTAGCTCTCCAGCAGGCTGCGGGGCCCGTTGAGGGCCTCGGCCATCTTCTCGACTTCTTCTGGCGTGAACTCGAGGCCGGCCAGCCGGAGCGCCTGGCGGACCATCTCCGGGGTCACCTGGTCTGCTTCGGCGGCCACCGCGGTCAGAGTGCCCGGCAGCAGCGTGGCCCCCAGGCCCACAGCGGCGGTGAACTCTACGAAGCGGCGACGGTTGTACTGGAGCAGGCGGCTGGATCGGCTGGGTTCGTGCATTGAAGCATTGCCTCCCTTCGGGCCGATTCTGTGCCAACCGGCCCGCCGTGACAAGATGAGGCGCGGTGAACACCTGGTCCTGACGGCGGCCACCGACGGCAATCACGGTCGGGCCGTGGCCTGGACCGCGCGGCAGTTGGGGCAGGAGTCGGTGATCTTCGTGCCCGAGGACATGAAGCCCTGCCGGCGCCGGGCGATCGAGGCGGAGGGGGCCCAGGTCCGGATAGTGGAGGGCGTCTACGACCGGGCCGTGCGGGAGGCGCAGCGGCACGGCCGCCAGCCGGGATGGGTGACCGTCTCCGACACGGCCGGCCGCGAAGCCGACCCGGTTCCTGAATGGATCACCCGAGGGTACCGGACCCTCTTTTCGGAGTCCGCCCGGCAGCTGGCCGCCTTGGGCGCGTTTCCCCCCGCGGTGTTGGTGCTGCAGGCGGGAGTCGGCGCCTTTGCCCGCGCTGCGGTCGACTTCCATGGTCCAGCGGGGCGCCCCCGGCTGGTGATCATCGAAGCGCTGCGGGCCGCCGGGCTGTTCGAGTCGGCGTCGTCGCGGGACGGAGGCCGGCACTCGGCGCGCGGAGACATCCGCTCCCTGATGGCGGGCTTGAACTGCGCCTGGCCTTCGCGGGCGGCCTGGCCGGCCCTGCGGCAGCGCGTGGACCTGTTTGTCGCGATCGGCGACGGCTGGGCGGAGCAGGCCGTCCGCCGGCTCTATCGTCCGCTGGGCGAGGACCCCGCAGTGGTCGCCGGCGAATCGGGGGCGGCCGGTCTGGCGGGACTGCTGGCGCTGGCGTCCCTGCCGGAGGTCCGCCGGGAACTCCCGCTGGACGCATCGAGCAGCGTCCTGGTCGTCAACACCGAGGGAGACACCGACCCGGAAAGCTTCCAGCGGCTGGTCGGAGAGTGAGGGGGCTACTCAGGCGGGACGCTGGCCTCGAGGCGTTGCTGCAGGCCCAGGAACTCGGGGTCCGCGGGGACGGTTTCGTCCAGTTCCGTGAATTCCGGGCGGACCTCGACGACCTCCCCCTTGGAGTCCAGCTTCAGAGTCAGGCGCCCCAGGTGCCGCCCGCGCTCCACGCTGGAGAGCAGCACCGCGTTGTTGACCTGCAACGGAGAACGGAGCAGGTACCGCCTCTCGGCGGCCAGGATGGCGTAGACGTCGTCGTGGGCCCGGGCGATCTCGGCCAGCAGGGAGTCCTCCCGAAACGCGCCGGGGGCCTGTTCGATGTCGGCCAGCACCACCACGAAGTCGACCTTGCCTTCCAACTCCCGCTGCGCCCCGGCGATGGCCTCGAGCGGATTCAGGCCTCGGAAACCGGAGTTGGGTTTGACCCTGCCAGGGTCGCTGATCCCCAGAAACCCGATCCGCAGGTCTTGCCCGATCCCCAGTTCGGCGGCCGGGATGGTG
>JBFGHG010000593.1:0-3337 GCA_041578395.1 Acidobacteriota bacterium | reverse complement strand
GCACTTCTGGCAGGTGACGGCCCGGCGGTAGTCCCGGTGCTCCTGGCCCAGAAAGGTCCGCTTGAACTGGACCATGCCGGCGTTGGTGAACAGCAGGGTGGGGTCGTCCGCCGGGACCAGCGAGCTGCTCTTGACCCGCTGGTGGCCGTGCTGCTCGAAATAGTGCAGGAACGTCTCGCGGATTTCGTCCGATGTCCTCATAACCTCTGCCTCGAGCCAGCCTCCCACTCGACGGCTGCCCACAGCGGCTGCAGGGCCTCGCGCACCCGCCAGCTGGCGAACCCCCGCCGCAGGCAATGGTCGAAGAGCTTCTTCATCTGAGCGGCGGTCTGCGGTTTGCCCTGCCGGGTCACCCAGGCTTCGATCACCCGCTCGAGCGGCTCCTGTTCGCTGCTCTCGCCGTCGATCTGCAGCATCGCCGAGTTCACGATTTTAGCATCGATCCCCAGGCGCCGTAAGTCGGCCCGGATGCGGGCGTCGCCCCAGTGTTTTCGGTGGCGCCCGTAGCGGGCCCGCTCCACGGCCAGCTGCCGATCGTCCAGCAGGCCGGCCTCGGTGAGACGGTCCAGCACCGCTTCCACGGCGCCGGGGGGAAAACGGCGTGAGAGCTTGAGCGCCAGCTGGCGGCGGCTGTGGGGGCGGCGGGAGAGCAGGCGAACGGCCTGGCGCCGCGCCTCCTCCTCGGGGGTCACAGCTTCTCCGCGGAACCGACGATCCCCTGCAGCTTCAAACGCAAGTCCTCGGGGTAGGAGGCCTGCGCCAGCGCGTCGTCGGCGGAGATCAGGCCGTCCTTGTAGAGCTTGAACAGGGACTGGTCGAAGGTCTGCATCCCGTACTGCGAGAATCCGGTTTCCATGGCGCCCCGCAGGTCCTTCGTCTTTTCGCGCTGTTCGATCAGCGAGCGGACCAACTCGGTGTTGCGCAGCACCTCCACGGCCGGGTATCGCTGCGAGTCGACCGAGCTCTTGATCAGGCGCATGGAGACGATGGCGCGCAGGCAGGTGGCCAGGCGGAAGCGGACGTCCCCCTGCAGCCCGGGCGGAAACATCGAGATCACGCGGGTGATGGTCTCCGCGGCGTCGGCCGTGTGCAGGGTGCTCATCACCAGGTGGCCGGTCTCGGCGGCCTGCATCGCGGTCAGCACGGTCTCCTGGTCCCGCATCTCTCCCACCATGATCACGTCGGGGTCCTGCCGCAGCGCGGCCCGCAGGGCGCTGCTGAAGGAGGTCGTGTCGGTGTTGACCTCCCGCTGGGTGATCAGCGCCAGCTGGTCGGTGAGCAGGAATTCGATGGGGTCCTCGATGGTGAGGATGTGCGTGCGCCGG
The DNA here is from genome assembly GCA_041578395.1 of Acidobacteriota bacterium. Taxonomy (GTDB): domain Bacteria; phylum Acidobacteriota; class UBA6911; order RPQK01; family JANQFM01; genus JBFGHG01. The sequence goes on along the minus strand of JBFGHG010000593.1, from coordinate 2,012 downwards.
GAGGCGTTGATGTGCTGCAGCATGGCCGACAGCGAGGTGGACTTTCCGCTGCCGGTGGCGCCGGTGACCAGGATCAGGCCGCGGCGGCTGCTGGCGATGTCTTCCAGCACCACGGGCAGGTGCAGTTCTTCCATGGACGGCACGCGTTCCGGAATCAGCCGGAAGACGAGCGAGATGGTGCCTCGCTGCTGGAAGACGGCCAGCCGGAAGCGGCCGATGCCCGTACCGCCGAAGCTCAGGTCGATCTCCGACTTGTCGGCCAGCACCTCCTTCTGGCGCGTGTTCAGGAGGTGGTGGGCCAGGTCGAGGGTGTCCTTCTTGGTGACCTGCGGGAAGGCGCCCAGCGGCATCAACTCTCCCCGGACCCGGATGGTGGGAACCGCGCCGGACTTCAGGTGAATGTCGGAGGCGGCATACTTGACGGCCGTGCTGAGGAGCGCTTTGAGGTCGATCATCGGCTCAAGGGGTGGGGACGCCGGCGGATTGGTAGACCGCGGTCATCCAGCCGTGCCGGTCGGGAACCTCGCCCCGTACGTAGGCGAAGAAGTCTTCCTGCAACTGACGGGTGATGGGGCCCCGCGACCCGCTTCCCACGTCGATCCGGTCGACCGAGCGCACCGGGGTGACCTCGGCGGCCGTCCCCGTGAAGAAGATCTCGTCGGCCAGGTAGAGCATTTCCCGCGGAACCTGTTCCTGCACCACCTCCACGCCCCGTTCCTGGAGCAGGGTGATGGCCGAGTCGCGGGTGATTCCGGAGAGGATGGAGGCGCCCACCGGCGGAGTCACGACGCGTCCCTGGTGGACCAGGAAGATGTTCTCGCCGCTGCCTTCGCTGACGTAGCCGTTGACGTCCATGGCCACGCCCTCGGCGAAGCCTTCCACGGCCGCTTCCATCTTGATGAGGCCGCCGTTGAGGTAGTTGCCCCCCGCCTTGGCCATGCTGGGGAAGGTGTTGGGGGCGGCCCGCAGCCAGCTCGAGGTGCGCACGTCGACGCCTTTTTCCAGCGCTTCGTCCCCGAGGTACTTCCCCCATTCCCACACCATCAGGAAGACCTCCACGGGCGCGCCCAGGGGGTTGACGCCGATGCTGCCGTAGCCGCGGATCACCAGGGGCCGGATGTAGCATTCCCGGAAGCGGTTGGCGCGGATGGTCTCCAGAATCCCCTCGCTGATCTCGTCCCAAGAGAAGGGGATTTCGGTGCGGTAGATCTTGCACGAGTCGAAGAGCCGCTTGACGTGTTCGGGGAGCCGGAAGATCTCAGAACCGCGCTTGGTCTGGTAGCAGCGGATCCCCTCGAACCAGGAGGTGCCGTAGTGCAGCGCATGCGACATCACGTGAACGCGGGCGTCGTCCCAGTCGACGAGCTTTCCGTTCTTCCAGATTTTGTCCGCTCTGATCCTGCTCATGGCCAAAGAATAGGCTCCCTTTCGCGGGCAAGTCAATTGGCGGGAGGTGTGCCGGGGGCGTAGTAGCCTTTGCGTGCCCGTACTTTCAGGCCGCGCTCCCGGGCGCCCTTGACCTTCACGTCCAGCGGGCGCCACTGGCCGTCCCGGGTGTCGTCCGACGAGACGTACGCCAGCCGGTACTGGTTGCGCAGCTCGAAGGCGATGGTGCGGAAGACCAGGTCCAGCTCGCCGACGGCCTCCGGAAAGAAGGCCTTGCCGCCCGTGTCCTCGGCGATCCGGGTCAGGGTCTTGACGACCTTCTCCCGTTCCGACTTGAAGACGCCGAAAAACCCGCTGTCGTCGTCCAGGTCCTCGTCCAGAAAGGCCACCAGAAAGATCTGGATATCGGCCTCGCGGACGTACTCGAGCAGTTCTTCCGCGGTGTAGTAGCTGTCCTTGTCTTCGCCGTCGGTGAAGACCAGCAGGACGCGCTTGCGCTCGTCGCCCTCGCGGGCGTGCTCGGTGGACAGGTAGATGGCGTCGTACAGCGCAGTACCCCCGCCCACCAGCAGGTTCTCCAGGGCGTCGCGGATGTCCTCCACGTCGCGGGTGAAGTCCTCCTCGAG
>JBFGHG010000592.1:0-3337 GCA_041578395.1 Acidobacteriota bacterium | reverse complement strand
TGGTTCGTGGCGCGTTTCAACGCTCCATCAAGACGAGTTTTCGACTCCTGTTTTTTATCAATCCTTGTATCAACTCTTGTTTCAAGGGGAGGTCAAATGAATCCAAGGAAGTATCTGATTTTCTTCTTTACGATGCTGGTGTCCTTGGCTTTGGTCGCACCGGCATGGGCCCAGACAGCTACTGGGACCGTGTCCGGTTCGGCGAGGGACGCCAGCGGCGCAGTCATCCCGGGTGTCGAGGTGACGATCACCAACGATGCCACGGGCGCCACTCGGTCGGCCGTCACCGGCGACCAGGGCCGTTTCCGGATCACCAACGTCCCGGCGGGCAACTACACCGCCGAGGCCAGGCTGACCGGATTCACCACGGCGTCGGCTCACTTCGAGCTCGACGTTGCCGGGTTGCAGACTCTCAACTTCACGTTGCAGGTCGGCGAGATCACCACGGTGACCGAGGTCGAGGGCGCGGTGCAAAAGGTCAACACCGAGGAAGGCACCCTGTCGTCCGTGGTGCAGGAGCGCCAGGTGCGCGACCTGCCTCTCAACGGCCGTAGCGTCTTCACTCTCGCGGTGCTGCAACCTGGGATCACTCAGGGAATCAGCGACGGCATCGGCGGGACCGCAGGCATCAATGCCAGCGGCAACCGCACGCGGGGCAACAACTTCAGCCTCGATGGCGTCACCAACAACGACCCCATCACGGGCGGAGCGGCTTCGCTCACCCCCAACCTGGATACGGTGGCCGAATTCCGCATCCAGAACAACAACTTCTCGGCCGAATACGGGCGCAACAACGGCGCCGTCATCAACGTTGTCACCAAGTCGGGCACCAACAGCGTGCATGGAACCGTTTACTGGTTTCATCGCAACGATGCGCTGGATGCCCGCGAGGTGTTCGACGGTCCCGACACGGCTCCTCTGCGTCAGCACCAGGCCGGTTTCACCATTGGCGGCCCGATCGTCCGCAACAAGACCTTCTTCTTCTTCGGGTTCGAAGGTTTCCATACCTTCTCCGGTGAGAGTTCAGTGGGTACTTTCGAGACGCCCGAGTTCCGGCAGCAAGTGCAGAGTATCTTTCCTGGAACGACTTCGGCATTGCTCTTTCAGAACTTTCCCGGTCCCACTCCCACGCGGAATCTCGAGGACGTCGGGAGAGTGCGGGCCGACCAGACGTTTCTGGGCGGAGGCGGTGGAGCCGACGGCATCAACGACATCGGTGAAACGCCGTTCTTCTCCCCCGACCTGAGCAAGAGCTACCAGTACAATATCCGGCTCGACCACGAGTTGACCGACAACAACAAGCTCTTCGGCCGCTACATCTGGGAAGACCAGGAATCGCCGCCCAACAACATTCGGGCCGACATCCTGGGTTCCACCTTCGAAGGTCTCGACGGGCAGGGTGTGATTTCCGACACCCACATTTTTTCGCCCACGGTCGTCAACGAGTTTCGCTACGGTTATTCGCGTGACACGACCAACTTCGACACTCTCACAGGGTTTCCCGACTACAACATCTTCAGCTTCACCGCGCCCGGAATCTCCGGGTTCGGCGCCTACGGTGGCTTGCCCCAGTTCTTCACTGGCGAGGAATACCACCTGGTCGACGTTGTTTCGATCAACAAGGGCGACCACGGTTTGAAGGTGGGCTTCGAATACCGCTGGAACCAGGACGACAGCAACTTCGGATTCTTGCAGCAGGGCTACATCGGCTACGGTGGAATCTTCGATTTCGCAGCCAACCTGCCGTACGAAGTTTCGATGCGCGTCGATCCGCGTCAGCAGTCCGGGACCCCCGAGCTGGTGGGAACACCTCACAACTTCCGCCAGCAGGAGTTCGGGTTCTTCATTCAGGATGACTGGAAGGTGTCCGACCGTCTGACCCTCAACCTGGGTCTGCGATACGACAACTACGGCCTGATCAAAGACACCCAGGGGCGGCTGGCCAACATCATCCTGGGGCAAGGCGTGGACGTTTTCGAGCGCGTCATGAACGCGACAGTCGGCGCTGTCCAGCCGGATGGCATCTTCGCCAGGGATAACAACAACTTCGCCCCGCGATTTGGATTTGCCTACGACCTTTTTGGCGATGGCAAGACCTCTTTGCGCGGTGGATTCGGAGTGGCCTACGACCGCTTGTTCCTGAACGTGAGCGGAAACGTCCGCTTCAACCCGCCCTTCTCGGCGAACCTGGGTCTGTACCCGAACCGGGGATTCTCCGCCGATATCGGCGCCACTTCCACGGAAGCCTCACGGATCATCTCGGCCTGCTGCACGCAGTTCGACAGCTTCCGTGTACCCCCGGGTCTGACCTCGGCAGGCTTCAACCCCGGCGGCGGACCGCTGCTCAACTTCACCAATCCCACGACCGGCGGCACTTCTCAGCTGGGTGGGCGCATTTCCCTGCGTTCTCCCGACCCGTCGCTGAAGAGCTCCTACTCGATGAACTGGTTCTACGGCCTGCAGCGCGAGCTGCCCTGGGACATGATCTTCGAGGCCAACTACGTCGGCAACGGCGGAAGGAAGCTCGGCTTCATCGAGCAGTACAACCGCTTCCTGGGTGACCGCTTCGGAGCGCCCAACCCCTATAGCGGGGCCAACGCCGGAGACACCAGCATCAACTTCCTGAATGACTGGTTTTCCTCGGAGAACCTGCGAAGCAACAACGTCAACTCGATGTACCACGGCGGAAACGTTTCGATTCAGAAGCGCTTCAGCCAGGGGCTGTCTTTCCAGTCGGCCTTCACGTTCGGGAAGGTTCTCGACTACGGTTCGGACAACTTCTCGTCCAACGCCGGGTCGATCTTCTCGCCCAATCCGGCACGGCTTGACCTGGAGCGCGGTTTGGCGTCGTTCGACATTCCCAAACGCTGGGTCAACAACTTCATTTACGAGATTCCGTTCTTGAAGGACCAGCAGGGAGTGTTGGGCCAGGCTTTCGGTGGATGGCAGGTCCAGGGCATCATCACGTTGCAGAACGGCTCACCCTACACGCCTCAGGCGTTTTCGAGCGCGCACGACTACAACGGCGACGGCCGCAACAACGACCGTCCTGATGCTCCGGCCAACACGGCCCAGTTCAACGACATCAGCCGTCAGCAGTACATCGACGGTGTGTTCGGAGACAGCCGTAGCGCCGCCCAGGCCCAGTTCAACCCGAACGGACGCCCCGGTGACTGCGACGGGAACGGGTCGATCGGTCCATGTATCGGAATCGGAACCATGGGACGTTCATTGTTCCGCGGCCCCGGCTTCAACAACGTGGACTTCTCGCTGTTCAAGAACTTCAGGATTCCATGGTATGGCCAAGAGGACGCGAAGGTTCAGTTCCGTGCTGAAT
>JBFGHG010000591.1:0-3341 GCA_041578395.1 Acidobacteriota bacterium | reverse complement strand
TGCCGTCACCCGGAAACAGCTGCGAACGGAGCCGTGCCAGCTGTCGGCGGGCGGGCAGCTCCACGCGCGCCGACCCCGACGTCGTGGTCGCCGGAGAGGCGGTTGGGGCCGGGCTGTCGAACCGGGTGAAGTCGAGCCCGGCCGTGAACTGGGTCGAGTTGGACACCGCCACTCCGTCGAAGCGCGCGCCGCTTCGGGCCGGATCGCCTGCGGCGAACAGCCACAGGGGAGAGGGAAAGCGCGCCACTCCCTGGAGTGAGGTAGCCAGCACCACCCGCGGATCGCTGCGGTCGAACGCCAGCCCGCCTCCTCCCGGAAAGCCGATCGGCTGCCAGACGGCTCCCCCGTCTCGGCTGCGCAGGACCTCGCCGCCGGCCGTCAGCACGCAAGCGATGTTCCGGGTGGGATGGAACGCGATTTCCAGTACCCGCCGCCCCTCCACCTGGAACCGGCTCCAGCTGCCGCCGCCGTTGGTGGTGCGATAGGTCTCGCCCGAGAGCGTGCGTGCGTACAGGTGCTGGGGGTTGCGCGGGTCCAGCACCAGGGTCTGGACGGCGGTGTCGGCCAGCCCCTGGTTGCGCAGCGTCCAGTTGTCGCCGCCGTCCGTCGACCTGTAGACGCCGTCGCCCACGATGTTGGCCCCGCTGCCCGCGTAGACGACGTTGGGGTCCGACGGGTCCAGAACGACCGTGAAGAGGTCGTTGGCGGCCAGCACCCGCCGCCAGGTCCGGCCCCCGTCCGTGCTGCGGTGAACGCCGCTCCGCTCAGGCGGGTTCGAGGCGAGCGCGCCGAAGGCGGCCGCGAACAGGCGCGACGAGTTGCGGGGATCGACCACCAGCTGGGTGACCCATTGCGTGCTGGCTTGGCCGGCAATCTCGGGAATCAAGTCTCCATGGCGGGTCCAGCCGGCGCCCGCGTTGGTGCTCCTCCAGAGAATCATGCCCCTGAACTGCTCGCCGGTCGCCAGGTAGAGCGTACCGGGGTTGTTGGGGTCGATCGCCATCGAGCCCACGGCCTGACTGTAGCCGGAGAGCTCCTGCCAGGTGGCGCCGCCGTCCGTGCTCTTGCGAACGCTGTTCTCGGACAGGCCCCGCAGAACGTAGAGCGCTCCCGACGGGTCGACCTCGAGTTGGGTCGGGCTGAAAGCGATCAGCCGGAAGTCGGACCTGCGCCAGCTGGCGCCCAGATCGTCGCTCCGCCAGACGCCCCGCAGGGCCGAACCGAAGTAGATGGCCTGTGGTGTCCGGCCGTCGCCGGCCAGCGCGACCGGGGAACCGTCGTTGGGAGGGGGCGCGAGTTCCCGCCACGTCCGCCCGCCGTCTTCGCTCGCCAGCAGGCCGCGGGACGTGGCCGCCAGGCGGGGTGCGCCGCTGGCGGAGTCGAGCACCATCCCCGACCAGTAGCTGAAAGTGGTGGTGTCGGCGTGGATCGCCTGCCAGGTCTCGCCGCGGTCCAGACTCTGCAGGACGCGGTCGTGGTTGTCGTTTTCGCCTCGCGCCGCGAACGCGAACAGGCGGCCGGGCGACGCCGGGTGGAAGTAGATTCCGTCCAGGAGCAGGGGACTCACCCGCGCCCAGGCGGCCCCGCGGTTCAGGCTGAGGTAGGTGCCTGGCGCAGCCCCCACGATGACCGTGGTCAGCAGCCGGGCCGGCTGCTGCGGATGGACGAAAATCAGCGTTCCCCCGCGGCGAGCCGTGTCGGCCTCCATGCGCGTCCAGGTCGTTCCCCGATCGTCGCTGAAGAAGATCCCGCTGAAGCTGGTCACCGCGTACAGCCTGCCGTCGGCCGGATCCAGAGCGAGGTCCCGCTCCTGAAAGCGCGGAATCCCCTGGCTCGCCAGTTCCCAGCTGGCCCCGCCGTCCAGCGATCGATGAATCCCGCCCGAGGCGATCACGAACAGCACGCTGGAGTCGCCGGGAGCCACGACCAGGCCGTGAGCGGCGCTGCCGCCCGGCAGCGCCAGTGGCCTCCAACTCCGGCCGCCGTCGCTGGATTTGAACAGAGCGGCACCAGCAGACGCGTAGACGGTGTCCGGCTCGTTGGGGTCGACGACGATTTCCCCAACCCGGCCGCCGTCGGGGCCCAGCTCGGTCCACCTCGCCGCAGCCGCCGAAACAGAACCTGCCGTGGCCAGTGCGAATGCGATCGAAACCAAGAGCGCCCGACCCGCCGAGACTCTCGACATGTGCCCGCGCCTCCTGCTCCAAACGAATGGACCGACCTTCGAGGCTCATTCTACTTCGGAGGACAGCCGGCTCGTTGCCTTTTTTTCTTAATATTGAAAGGTATTTAGAGTAGGCAGTGACTCTACTTCAGTGTCCGGGCTGCGACGATCTCCTCGAGCTGGTCCCGGTATTCGAGCAGCTCACCCGGCTCCAGCCTGCGCAGGGCCTCCACGGACACGCCGGCGGGAGCCGGTGACAGCTCGAGCATGCCGTCCAGCAGCGCGGAGCGCGCCGTCGAGGGTGCTTCCGCCAGCACGTACCACAGGGAGAGGACGTCCTGGCGGCGGGCCTGAGCGAGCAGCCGGTCGGGCTGGACTGTGGACGAATCCACTTCGAGCTGGAAGAGGCTTTCCAGGAAAGCCGGGGAGGCGTCGGCCAGGTAGGGAAAGCCGGGGCCGCGCTCGCGGTCGATTCTGCAAGAGGCGCCGGCGGGCACCAGGACTTCCCGCTCGCCCCGCTCCAGCCCCACCCAGCCGGACGTGACTTGCAGGAGCCCGTCGCCCGCCTCGTCCACGTCCAGCAGGTAGGCGCAGCCCAGGTCCACGGCCAGGGCGCCCGGAGTCTGCACGAAGAAGAGCCTGGGCGGGGCCAGGATGCGGGCCTCGATACTTCCCAAGTCCAGCGCCAGACGGTGTTCTCCCGGTTCGCTCTCCAGCAGCCGCACGCGGCTCGAGGGCGCGACATCCACCTCGCCGATGCGGCGGATCTCGACCCGGGCCCGCGAGGCCGCGTCGGTGACCAGGGTCTGGCCGGTCCGGAAGGGGAGCGTTTCAGTGACCGGGACGTTCTCCAGGTTGGGGACGCCCTGGAGGCCTACCACGAGTGTGGCGCGGGCATCCCTGCCCGTGATTCCGGGGTCTTTCAGGACCGGCGACACCAGCCAGAAGCTCAACACCGCCAGCAACACACCCGCCGCCAGTGCCCAGGGCCGCAGCCACCGTCCTCGCGCCGGGACGGCGGCGGCCGGCTCCGGGGGTGATTCCAGCCGCGCCTCCAGCTTCTCCCAGAGCCCGTCCGGCGCCCGGTGGGCGGGCAGTTCGTGGGCAGCCGCAGCTCCCACCCGCATCACCTCCAACTCCTCGCGGCACTGGCGGCATCTCAGCACGTGTTCCGAGA
>JBFGHG010000590.1:0-3351 GCA_041578395.1 Acidobacteriota bacterium | reverse complement strand
CGGTAGCGTAGCCGCGGCCCCAGGCGTCCCGGGCGAACACGTAGCCGGTCGTGGCGCGGTAGGGGGCCTCGATCTCGAGCCCGGTCCCGCCCAGCAGCCGGCCGTCGCGGCGGTCCACCACCAGGTACGGGCCGGCCCCCTCGCGGGTCCACTCCAGGTCGCTGGCCCGCAGGAAAGCCTCGGTCTGCGCGACCGACTCGTGGGTCGGCCAGGCCAGAAAGCGGGTCACCTCGGGATCGGAGGCGTAGCGCGCGAAGATCTCCGCGGCATCCTCCAGCCGAGGTCTGCGCAGGAGGAGGCGTGCGGTTTCGACCCGTTCGGGCGCCGCGAGCGGCGGAGGGCCGGCGGCCTGCTCCTCTCGAGGCGCCGCCTCCTCCGCCACCAGGATCAGGTTCCCGCTGGGGTCCGTCAGCTGAAAGGCCCGCGCTCCCCAGCTCTCGCGACGCATCTCCCGGGTCAGCGCTACGCCGCGGGCCTGGATCTTCCGGTAGACCTCCTCCACGCCCCGCACGGTCAAAAACAGGTAGCCCGTCCCGACCGCCGTCCAGGGATGATGGCGGGGAGGCTCGTCCAGGATCAGGTGGACCTCCGCTTCGTCGCGGCGCAGCACGGCGTAGTTCCCTCGAGGGTCTTCGCGGGGGTGGTGGTGCAGGTAGACGGTCCGGAAGCCGAGTACTTCCGCGTACCAGTCCCGTGCCCGCTGCATCTCCCCGACGGGGAGCACCAGGATGGCGCCAAGAAAGGCGGACTCGCCCATTTCCTCGACCCGGAACTACGGCTGATAGAGCTGAATCAGGTTGCCGCAGGTGTCTTCGAACATGGCGATCGTGACCGGTCCGGCCGCGGCCGGCTCGCCCCGAAACACCACTCCCAGCCCTTGCAGCCGCTCGTATTCTCGCTGAATGTCGTCGACGGCGAAGGCGGTGGCGGGGATGCCGGCCTCCAGCAGCGCCCTCTGATACACCTTGGCGGGAGGAAACGCGAGCGGTTCGAGAACCAGCTCCGGCCCCTCGGGGTTCGCTGCAGAGACCACCGTCAGCCACTTGTGCTCGCCCATCGGGATCTCGGTCTTCTTCACGAAGCCCAGCACCTCGGTGTAAAAGCGCAGGGCGCGGTCTTGATCGTCCACCACCACACTGCTCAGTTCGATTCTCAAGGTTCCTCCTGCGGCAAGAGACTGCCAGAAAACACCGGAGAGCGCCACAGCCGGCTCACACGAGGGTCCACCACGGAGCCGCGAGCACGTCCGGCGCCAGCCATTCGAGCCGGGGAAGCCGGGAGATGGCGTCCGGGGCGTGCAATGAACCCGAGCCGGATTCACTTGCTGAGGTCGCGCTGCACGTCCGCCCGGCGCAGTTCACCCGCCGTCTCGTCGAAAGGCAATCCCCGAGTGGCGGCGACGCGGTCGATGAAAGTCAGCCCCAGCGGGCCGACGTACTCCTCCTCGGTCCGGTACGCCTCGTCGTCCAGGGCTTGCTGCAGGGTGACGAACTGGTAGCCCCGCTCGCGCAGCAGGGAGATCAGGTCGGGCAGGAAGTTGGCGGTGGCCACGCACAGGCGCAGCTGCAGGACGTGGGGAATCTGACGCCCGAACACCTTCTCCGACTGCTGTTCGGAGTAGTCGAGCGTCTCGGCCAGGTGCTCCAGGTAGGCCTCGCGCACGGCCGCCACCCGCTCGGCGTCCCCCTCGGCGTCCAGGTACGGCTGGTTGAAGGCCCAGTCGGTGGTCTTCACGGTGACGTGCGCAATCTGGTAGCGCCCGCGGTCCAGGGACTTGCGCAGCCGCTTCTTCTTGCGCGGCTCGTTGCCCTCGTGCAGCAGGGGAAAACGCAGGTAGCGGTAGTTGAAATCGTACTTGTAGGAGAGCTGTTTCAGGTACTTCTGGCCGTCCGAGGCGTGCTCCATGAAGTCGTCGTAGCCGATCTCGTTGTAGTCGACGTCGCCCCAGGTCTGATTGCCCAGCGTATGGCCCTGCGAAAGCCAGTCGTCCAGGACGACGTACGTGGAGGAGTCGTCCTCGACCTTTTCCTGCACCACGAAACCGGCGGCCTTGATCCCTTCCTTCTCCAGCGTCCGCAGGACCTGGTTGCTGATCTCCCGAGGCCGCCAGAACCCCAGCGGCTTCATGTAGGGGAGCTTTTCGAAGGTGAGGGCGATCTGCTTCGGGTTTTCGGCGCGCAGCGCGAGGCCGCCGCTGAGGAACAGCAAAACAGCGATGAGCAGGAGCCTTCCGGTTCTCATGGTCGATGTCTCACGCACACCCTATCAGAAGCGAGTGCTCTGCGAGAGTTTCATCATGACGCGTCGGCGGCGGAGAGTTCATTCAGCACCACCACCCGTCCCCTGAGACAATGGATTCTGATATGAGACGCCCCTGGGTCATCGCGCATCGGGGAGCCTCCGCCGAGGCCCCGGAAAACACGCTGGCCGCCTTTTCGCGGGCGCTGGAGCTGGGAGCCGACTGGGTGGAGCTGGACGCCCGGCCCACGGCCGACCGGAGGCTGGTGGCGATCCACGACGCCACGCTGCGGCGCACCACCGGCGCCCGGGGACGGGTGGGCAGACTGCGGCTCGAGGCACTGCAGCGTCTGGACGCCGGCAGCTGGTTCGACGGCCGCTTCCGCGGGGAGCGCATCCCGACGCTCGAGGACGTCTTCGACTTGCTGGAGCCCGCCGCCGCCGGGCTGCTGATCGAGCTGAAGCGCGACCGGCACGACCCGCCCGGCCTGGTGGAGCTGGCAGTGGAGGCGGTGCGCCGATCGGGCCTGGCCTCCCGGGTGATTCTGCAGTCGTTCGACCATGCCCTGGTCTCCCGCATCGGCGAACTGGCCCCTGAGATCCGGACGGCGGCGCTGGTCGACCGCCGCGCGGCCGACCCGGCCGCCGCGGCTCTGGCGGCAGGCTCCCAGATCCTGGCCCTGAAATGGCGGCTGCTTCGCTCCGGTCTCGTGGCCGACGCCCGCCGCCGAGGGGTGCAGGTCTTCGTCTGGACCGTCGACGCCCCGCGCGACCTCGAGCGGGCCGTCCGCCTCGAGGTGGACGGGATCATCACGAACCAACCCGGCCGTCTGAGCCGGATTCTGGCGCGGTGAGCCGCTGGTAGGCGAGTTCAGCGGCCGCCAGGTCTTCGAGAGCCGTACCCACGCTCTTGAAAAGCGTGATCTCCGACTCGCCGCCGCGCCCGGACACCTCCCCGAGGCAGAGCTGGCGCAGGTCTCCCTGAACGTCCCTCTCCCGGAACTCCGACTCGGCCAGGGCGTGCAGCAGCTCTCCCGCTTCCGCCAGGGCCCCCTCGCGGGTGTCCACGAAGACGCGCGCGCGCATCACCGCCTCCAGATCCGCCTCGCGCAT
>JBFGHG010000589.1:0-3356 GCA_041578395.1 Acidobacteriota bacterium | reverse complement strand
CGTGCCCTCGTAGATCTTGCCGATCTTGGCGTCCCGGTAGAACTTCTCGACCGGGTAGTCACGGGTGTAGCCGTAGCCGCCGTAGATCTCCACCGCCTGCGAGGTCACCCGCTCGGCCATCATCGAGCTGTGGTACTTGGTCATGGCCGCTTCGGTCAGGAAGTTTTTTCCGGCCTGCTTCAGCCGAGCGGTGTTGTAGACCAGCAGCCGCGCCGTCTCCACGTCGGTGGCCATCTCGGCCAGCGGGAACTGGATCCCCTGGAAGGAAGAAATCGGCTTGCCGAAGGCTTGCCGCTCCTGCGCGTAGGACAGCGCTGCATCCAGAGCCCCGCGGGCGACGCCGATCATCTGGGCGCCGATGCCGATCCGGCCCTCGTTCAGGGTTTCGATCGCCACCTTGTACCCCTTGCCCACTTCGCCCAGCACGTTGGCCGCCGGGATTTCGCAGTCCTCCAGCAGGATTTCGCAGGTGGAGGAGGCGCGGATGCCCAGCTTGTCCTCCTTCTTGCCGACGCTGAAACCGGGGGTGTCCCGCTCCACCAGGAAAGCGGTAATCCCCTTGTAGCCCGCTTCCGGGTCGGCCGTGGCGAAGACGATGAACAGCGAGGCCTCGTAGCCGTTGGTGATCCAGAGCTTCTGGCCGTTGAGGCGGTAGGCGTCCCCCTGCCGCTCGGCCCTGCAGCGCATCGAGAAGGCGTCGCTGCCCGAACTGGCTTCCGACAGCGCGTAGGCGCCCACCCACTCGGAGGCGAGACGCGGGAAGTAGCGTTTCTTCTGCTCTTCGGTGCCCCAGCGCAGCAGGGCGTTGTTGACCAGCGTGTTCTGGACGTCCACGATCACGCCGGCCGAGGCGTCCACCCGGCTCAGCTCCTCCACCGCCAGGATCGACATGAAAAAGGTCGCGCCGGCCCCCCCGTAGGCTTCCGGGATCTCGATTCCCATCAGGCCCATCTCGAAGAAGGCCTCGATCAGCTCGGGGCGGAACTTCCCCTCCCGGTCCATCTCCTCCACGTGGGGACCCAGCTGGTCGCGCGCGAAGTCCGCCACGCTGTCGCGAAAGAGCTCTTCTTCTTCGGTCAGACTCGTCAAAGGCCGGGGCTGTTCCTGTACCGCTTCCATGGCAATCTCCTCTCCGGGTTTTCGCACGTATTGTCTCACGCCGCGAGGGCGGAGACTACGGGGTGAGGACTACTTTGCCGTACTGGCGGCCTTCACGCAGGTGCTCCAGGGCCGCTTTCCCTTGCGCGAGCGGGAAGGTCCGGTCGATGACGGGCCGCAGCTTCCCCTGCCCCAGCAGCCGGACCAGGCGCCGATACTCGGCGGCCGTGCTCATGGTCGAGCCCAGGATCTGGATCTGCTTCCAGAAGATCAGCCGGATCTCGGTGGCCGGGTTGGCGCCCGTGGTGGCGCCGCAGGTGACGATCCGGCCCCCCTTGCGGACCAGTTTCAGGCTCTGCAGCCAGGTGGCTGCCCCCACGTTGTCGACCACCACGTCTACGCCCCGTTTGCCCGTCTCGCTCATCACTTCCCGCACCACGTCCTGTTCGCGGTAGTTGACGGTGAAATCGGCGCCGGCGTCGCGCGCCCGTTTCAGCTTCACGTCGCTGGAGGAGCTGACCAAGACCCGGGCGCCCACGAGTTTGGCGATCTGGAGTGCGGCGGAGGAGACCCCGCCGCCGATGCCGTGGATGAAGACGTCCTCCCCGGCCTGCAGCGCGGCCCGGGTGGCGAGCATGCGCCAGGCGGTCTGAAAGACCAGCGAAAAGGCGGCCGCCTCCTCGAAGCCGACTCCCTCCGGAATCGGCTCCAGACTGGTTTCGGGAGCGACGAAGAACTCCGCCAGGGTACCGTCGCCGTGCTCCCCGATCAGGCGCAGGCGGACGCACTCGCTGTGCTCCCCCTCCACGCAGAACTCGCACCGCCCGCACCAGAGGCAGGCATTGAGCATCACGCGATCCCCCACCGCGAAGCGCGTCACGCCCTCGCCCACGCCTTGCACCACCCCCGCGCCGTCCGAACCGGGGACGTGCGGCATCTCGAGCCGGATGCCGGGCAGTCCGCCCAGCACCCACAGGTCGAGGTGATTGAGCGCCGCCGCCCGCGTCCGGACCAGGACTTCCCCCCGCGCGGGCTCGGGCTGCTGCTTTTCGCCGTAGTAGACCTGGTCGAGGTCGCCGTGGGCGCGGTAGAGGAGGGCCTTCATGGCGTCAGGCCCGCTCCTTCAACTTCTTGATCAGGGCGGGGACGACTTCGAAGATGTCGCCCACGATGCCGTAGCGGGCCACGTTGAAGATGGGGGCGTTGGGGTCGGTGTTGATGGCGACGATGCACTGCGAGCCCTTCATTCCGACGATGTGCTGAATCGCGCCGGAGATGCCGCAGGCGACGTACAGGCGCGGCGAGACGTTCTGGCCCGAGCTGCCGATCTGCCGCTCCCGCTCCAGCCAGTCGTTGTCCACCACGGGCCGGCTGGCGCCGATCTCCGCGCCCAGCACCCGGGCCAGCTCGCGGATCATCTCCAGATTCTCTTCCTTCTTGATGCCACGGCCCACGCCGACGATCACGCCGGCCTTGCTCAGGTCGACGCTCCCCTTCATACCCTCGATGGCTTCCAGCTGCCGGCGCCGCTGCTCGACGCCGTCCAGCGAGACGGGACGTTCGTGGACCGTCGCCTGGCCCTCCTCGAGGTCGTCCGCGCTGTAGGCTCCCGACTGCATGGTCACGATCCAGGGGTGCGGCGAGTGGATGGCCACCTCGGCGTCCAGCTTGTTGCGGAACATCTGCCGGACGAAGGTCAACTCGCCGTCCTGGCTGCGAAACCCGATGCAGTCCGTCACCAGCGCCGTGTTCATGCCGGCCGCCAGCTTGGGGGCCAAGTCGATGTTCTGGTAGACGTGGGCCATCAGCAGCAGGCGGGGCCGGTCCGCTTCCAGGACCTGCCGCAGAGCCGCGGCGTAGGCGTCCGGGTCGTATTCGGCCAGCCGCCCGCTGTCGCAGTAGATGACGGACGCGCAGGCCTTGCCGGCCACCTGCTCCGCCACTCCGCGGGCCCCCTGACCCAGCAACAGGGCGTGCAGGGCGCCGCCCGTCTCCGCGGCAATCCTCTGCCCCATTCGCAACGCTTCCCAGGAGGCGCTCCGGATCTGCCCCTGGCCATGGTCGATCAATACGTAGATCGGCTCGCTCATCCCCGCTTCTCCCTCACAGAACCCGTGCTTCCTTCGTGAGCTTTTCGACCAGTGCGGCGGCGACGGCCTCGGCGTCCCCCTCCAGCATTTCCGCTTTGGACTCGATCTCCGGGAAGAAGAGCCGGCGCACTTCCAACCGCGGGACCGTCTCCCAGTCGACGGACAGCG
>JBFGHG010000588.1:0-3363 GCA_041578395.1 Acidobacteriota bacterium | reverse complement strand
GGGTCCAGCTCAGGCTGGTGTTGAGCTTCTCACCCACCCGCAGGTTCATCCCGGGCGCCAGGTTGACCCGGTCCCCGTTGAAGAACCCTCCGAAGTTGGTCCGGAAGTTGAAGCTGAGCCAGGCGCCTTCGTTGGTGTTGAAGACGATCTGCCCCTCTCTGTTGTCGTAGGTGCCGGGGGGGACGATCACGCCCGGGAAGATCTCGAAGTTCTCCTGGAGCCCTTCCCGGGTGAAGTTGATCCCCGTGTGGATTTCGTACCCGTTGCGCCACTCCCAGTGGTTGTCCACGTGCAGGAAGCCGGTCTGCTGAAAGCCGTCCAGCGTCCAGAAGCCCCAGTAGGAGACGTGCGGCCGCAACTCGTGAAAGCCGCCGAAGTTGGGGCGCCAGCGGTGGAACACCAGGAAGTCGGGCTTGCGGTAGCCCCCCTCGCGCGCCAGGAAGCCGACTTCGGGGTTGAAGTTCTCCCCCAGCTCCGTGTAGCCGGCCGTGAGCAGCCAGGAAGCGGAGTCGTAGCGGGCGTCGATCTTGAAGGCGTACTCGTCCCCGGCCAGCCCGGGGGTGTCCGTGCCCGCCACGAAACCGGAGACGTCCGTGTATTTGCCGATGCCCCAGCGCCCGTCCAGCGCGAACGTCTGGTTGCTCCCCGCCAGCTCCGAGAAGTCGCCCGTCGAGGAGCGGTTCACGAACATCCCCCCGACGTAGGAGCGGTTGGCCAGGTCCTGCCGGACGCGCGCCACGGTGAAGTTGTCGGCGGGAGAGCCGGCGCCCAGGTCCTCGGTCTGCATGTTGAGGAACCCGACGTTGGTGTTTCCCAGCTTGCCGGTCAGCCTCGCGCCCCCTAGAATCGGGATCGGTGTCCCCCGGCGGCCGATGCCGATGCGGCGGCTGAAAAACAGTTCGGCTTCTCCGCTGTCGCCCACCGCGAACAGTCCGGCGTTCTCCAGGAAGAAGGGCCGTTTCTCGGGAAAGAAGAGGTTGAACCGGTCCAGGTTGATCTGCTGCTCGTCCACCTCCACCTGGGCGAAATCGGTGTTGTAGGTGAAGTCCAGCGTCATGCTGGGGGAGAGGCTGTACTTGCCGTCGAAGCCGGCGTCACCGGTGCGGACGCTGCCGAGTTCCCCCCGCTTGCGCACCTCGCCCACCACGAAGGGAATCACCTTGAAGTTCCGCTGGCTGGGGATCTCCATCCCCACCAGGTCCCCCGCCAGCGACAGCTTGTAGAGGTTGAACTGCCGGGGCAGCGGCGACCAGTAGGCCACCTCGTTGTGGCGGCGGATGTTGCGCTGGAAGTTCATGCCCCAGCGCTGCGGGTCGGTCGACGGGTAGCGCAGAGTGCGGAAAGGGATGGCGAACTCGATGCTCCAGCCGTATTCGCCCGCCTGCGTGCGCACTTCCCAGGCGCCGTCCCAGTTGATGTTGAAGCCTCCCCCCGAGCCGCCCGTCTGCGCGCCGCCTCCGAACCCGCTCCCCTGGCCTTCGTTGGCCACCTGGGCGTCGTACTCGATGCCCGCCGGGTTGGTGCCGAAGACGAAGCCGCTCTGGTGGTCGTGGTAGGTGTCCAGGATGATCTGGAAGCTGTCCGTCTCGTCCAGCGGCGAGTCGCGGCGGCTGTCGGCCACGATCATCAGCTGCGGGTCGCGGTCATGGCAGACGACGCCGAAATAGAGGGTCTCGCGGGTGTAGGCGACCCGCACCTCGGTCTTCTCCGTGGCGGGACGGCCTTCGAAGGGGCGGGTCTGCCAGAAGCCGCGCACCGGTTCGACGGCCTGCCAGACGGGGTCGGAGACGACCTCGCCGTCCAATTCCGGCGGCACTTCCAGCAGCGTCGCCTGGGCCACGGGAGGCGTGGCGGGCGGGGTGGCGGACGACTCGGTTGCGGCGTTCGGGTCGGGGACCAGAGAGTCGCTCTCGGACTGGGCGGGCAGCCCCGGCAAGAGGAGCACCCAGAGCACCGCGGCGATGCAGTTGTTACGCCAAGACATGCCGAATCCGTCCCTCGAGCCGGCGGTGAACCCCTCATCGCCCGGGCTCTGTACAGGATTCCCAATCTTAGCAGATCGGGGCGGATGCGGTCCCCGCTCACAGCTGCTTGAGGCGGATGTCTCCTTTGTGGGTCGTGATCTTCAGGCGCGGTCCCCCCTGGTTGACGGCGGCGTCCAGTTTGCCGGACTCTCTCGCGGACCGGGACTGCGTCTGGAAGTCGCTGACGAAGGAACCCCGGCCCGTGTCTCCCACGACGTGCAGGCCCTGGTTGGCGGGGATGGACAGCTCGATCTGCCCCTTGTGGGTGTTGAGCCGGGAATCGCCGCTGATCTCCAGCGCTTCGGCGACCACGTCACCCTTGTGCGTCTCGATGTCCAGTCTGCCCCGCAGCGCCTTCAGTTCGGCCTTTCCCTTGTGGGTCTCCAATCGAAGATCGCCTTCCAGGCCGCTGGCGAGTACGGTCCCCTTGTGGGTCTGGATCTCCAGCCGCCCCGACAGGTCGTAGACCTCGATGTCCGACTTGTGGTCGTCCACGCGCAGATCGGTTTCGCGTGGAACACGAATCTCGTAGTGGACGAACGGCAGGTTCTTGGACTCACTGTACCAGCTGCCCTTGGCCGGGACGTCGTCGTAGTCGGAACGGATCGAAACTCCGCTGCCGCGGGGCCGCACTTCGACGTTGGTGGCGCGGACTGCACGCTGGGCGTAGTCCGCGTCTTCGTCGTCGGGAGGCGTGATGCGGGCGAACACGGACAGCTCGGACCGCTCCCAGGGGCTGACGTGGATCGAGCCCTTGAAGGTATCCAGCGAGAGGGTCTGGCCCGGCTGGAACGGGACGGTTTCGCTGAATTCCCGGTCTTGGGCCAGCAGGCCCGGCACGGCCAGCATCAGGATCACGGCGGCTGCAAAAACGGTGCGTCTCATGGTGATCTCCCCTTTTTGTCGAACTCCTGTCCCGCTGGTACGGATGGCCGCGACGAAAGGTTCAGTTTCCCCCGGGCGCCGGTTTGCCGCTAGAATCCCGGCCATGTGCGCTGCCCGGCGAGTGCTGCAAGCCGACCTGACCTGGATCGGGAAAACGTTCGAGCCGGGCGTCCGGGTTACGGTCGGGGCGGACGGCGCCATCCAGGGCGTCTCGCGGCAGGCGGAGGGACCTTCGGAACGGCACCAGGGGAAGGCTCTGCTGCCCGGCTTCGTCAACGTCCACAGCCACGCCTTTCAGCGGGGACTGCGAGGTCGGGGGGAGACTTTTCCCAAGGGGGCGGGCTCCTTCTGGAGCTGGCGCGAGCAGATGTACGCGCTGGTCTCCGAGCTGGACGAGGAGCGGCTCTACCGGCTCAGCCTGCAGTGCTACCGGGAAATGCTGGCGGCGGGCATC
>JBFGHG010000587.1:0-3363 GCA_041578395.1 Acidobacteriota bacterium | reverse complement strand
GCGGCCGCCCTCCAGGTCGCCCGCGGCCTGGAGCGGGGTGTGGTGGTCACGCTGCTGCCGGACGGGGGGATGAAGTATCTTTCGGAACGGATCTCGTGAGGTCGCCATGTTGAAGATGCAGCACAGCCAGCTCGAGCAGATCGTCCGGCACCTGGAGCAGTCCTATCCGGAGGAGGGCTGCGGCGTGCTGATCGGGACGCTGGAGGACGGCGCCAAACGCGTGCGCCGGGCCGACCCGGTGGTCAACCAGACCTCGCAGCCGGCGGGGCGGCGCTACCTGATCTCCTCGGACGCGGTGCGGCACGCGGGCCGGCTGGCCGAGTCGGAGGGGTTGGACGTGGTGGGCTTCTATCACAGCCACCCGGACGCGCCGGCGGCCCCCTCGGAGTTCGACCGCGAGCACGCCTCCTGGCCGTGGTATTCGTATCTGATCGTCTCCGTGCGCGAGGGGCGTGCGAGCGGCCACCGGTGCTGGACGCTGGCCGGCGACCGCTCGGCGTTTCAGCCCGAGGAACTGATGGTCGTGGAGGATTGAGATGGCAGTGAAAGTGTTCATTCCCACGCCCCTGCGGGGCTACGCTTCCAACCAGGAGAGCGTGGAGCTGGAGGGCAGCTCGGTCCGGGAGGTTCTGACCGAGCTGGTCCGCCGGCACCCGGCGCTGGAGCGCCACCTGTACACGGAGGACGGGAAGCTCCGCAACTTCGTCAACGTCTACCTCAACGACGAGGACATCCGCTACCTCCAGCGGGAGCAGACGCCGGTCTCGGACGGCGACAGCTTGAGCATCGTGCCCTCCATCGCCGGCGGAGCCCCGGAGGTGGACGAACTGCCCGAGTTGAACCCGCGGGAACTCGAGCGCTACAGCCGCCACCTGATCATGCCGGAGGTGGGAGTCGAGGGGCAGCGGCGGCTCAAGCAGGCCAGTGTACTGTGCATCGGGGCGGGCGGACTGGGCTCCCCCCTTGCCCTGTACCTGGCCGCGGCGGGGGTCGGGCGTCTGGGGCTGGTCGACTTCGACGTGGTCGACTACAGCAACCTGCAGCGGCAGATCCTGCACCACACGGGCGACGTGGGCCGCGCCAAGCTGGAATCGGCCCGCGAGAAACTCGCGGGGATCAACCCCGAAGTGAGAATCGAGACGCACGAGACCCGGCTCACCTCGGACAACGCCCTCGAACTGTTTGCCCGCTACGACGTGATCGCCGACGGCACCGACAACTTCCCGACGCGCTACCTGGTCAACGACGCCTGCGTGCTGACCGGCAAGCCCAACGTCTACGGCAGCATCTTCCGCTTCGAGGGCCAGGCCTCGGTCTTCGCCACCCCCGGGGGGCCCTGCTACCGCTGCCTCTACCCCGAGCCGCCCCCGCCCGGCCTGGTGCCGTCCTGCGCCGAGGGCGGGGTGCTGGGGATCCTGCCGGGTCTGATCGGCGTGATTCAGGCCACCGAAGTGGTCAAGCTGATCCTGGGACGGGGCGAGCCGCTGGCGGGCCGCCTGCTGCTGCTGGACGCGCTGGCGATGCGCTTTCGCGAGCTGAAGCTGCGGCGCAACCCTGACTGCCCGGTCTGCGGCGACCACCCCAGCGTTCGCGAGCTGATCGACTACGAGGAGTTCTGCGGCATCGCCCCGGCGCCGCAACCGTCCTCGGACGAGGTCCCCGAAATCACGCCGCTCGAGCTGAAGGCGGAGCTGGACGCGGGCCGGGACGTCTTCGTGCTGGACGTGCGCAACCCGCCCGAGGTGGCGATCTGCCGGCTGGAGGGGTCGACGGTGATCCCGCTGCCGGAACTGATGGAAAGGGTCGGCGAACTGGACAGCGGCAGGGACATCGTGGTGCACTGCAAGTCGGGCGCCCGCAGCGCCGAGGCGATCCGCCGGCTGCGCGGGGCCGGCTTCGGCAAGCTGCGTAATCTGAAGGGGGGCATCCTGGCCTGGTCCGACCAGGTCGACCCGTCGCTGCCGAAGTATTGAAGGGGGATCGCTACCGGCTCGCTCCGGAGAGGTACCCCAGCGACTCCAGCCGCTCGAGCAGCTTCGGGTCCGGCTGGACCCGGGCCGGCAGGCCTCGGACCGGGAGGCGGTCCAGCGATTCGATGGCCGCCAGCAGATCGCCTTCCAGCTCGGAGGGCGGAGCAGCCAGAGGCCGCAGCTCGCCGGGGTCCGCCTCGAGGTCGTAAATCTGGGACTGCCCGCTCACCCGGTCGTAGATCAGCTTCCACCGCCCCCGCACCACGGCCGCGGCATCGTTGCCGTAAGCGATGCCCGTTGCGAACACCGGACGCCGCTGGAGCGCCTCGAAGTCCCCCGCCTCGATCCGCTGGGCCAGGTTCACCCCGGTCACCGCCTCCGCCGGGGGAAGGCCGAGCCAGTGCAGCGCGCTGGGCAGCAGATCGATCAGCGAGGCGGGTATGTCCACCGAGCGGCCCGCCTGCCCGGGGACCCAGGCCAGCAGGGGCACCCGCAGCGTCTCCTGGAAGAGCGACTTGCCGTGGCCTCCCTGCCCGTGTTCCCCGAACTCCTCGCCGTGATCGGAGTAGACGACGATCACGCTCTGCTCGAGCGTCCCCAGCCGCTCGAGTCCGTCCAGGAACGAGGCCAGCTTGCCGCGCACCTCCGCCACTCTGCGGACGTATTCGAGATACCAGAGCGCGGAGTCCTCCGAGGCCGCGGAACGGAGCGGCTCGGGCAGGCTCCGGCGGGCGGCCGCTTCGAGATCGGGCGCCATCTCCGCCACCGTCCGGCGCACCTCCTCGAGAGGCCTCCCGTACTCGTGCACGTCCAGCAGGTGGGCGCTGACGAAACAGGGCCGGCGGCAGCGCTCGATCCACTCCAGCGAGGACTCGAGCGGGGTGCGGCTCGTCTCGACCCGCGAGAAGCGCGTTGCCAGACCGAAGGCCGCATCGGCGGTCCAGCGGTGGCGCGTCAGGTGGATCGTCTGGTAGCCGTGGCCCTCCAGCATCCCGGGCAAGGCGGGAATCGAGGCGGCCAGGCCGCTGGGAGGCATCACGTTCAGGTCGGCCGCCGGCTGCTCGAACAGCCCGGCGCCGTGCTGCCCGGGCATCAGCCCCGTCAGGACGGAGGCGACCGTCGGCAGCGTCCAGGAGGAGACCGTGTAGGCGTTCTCGAAGCGGATCGCGCGCTGCATCCAGGGAGTGAAGGAGTCCTCCAGGCCGGCCGACTCCGGCAGCCGGAAGGTGTCGTGGCGGACCGCGTCGATGCAGATCAGCACGAGGTTGGGACGGGCGGGGGCCTCCCGGTACAGCGAGCAGGCACCGCTCGCCGCGAGGACTGCGCTCAGGGCCCAAACGGCCCGGCCTGTGCCCGCCGGCGTCGTCATAGCGGCAGGATAGCAGAGCCGGGG
>JBFGHG010000586.1:0-3365 GCA_041578395.1 Acidobacteriota bacterium | reverse complement strand
GAGGAGGGCGATCCGATGATGTTCTCCTCCGGACCGGCGTTGCCGGCGGAGGCTTCGGGAAATACGCCGGCGAACTGCAGGTTGCCCGCCGCCACGCCGTCGGCCGCCTGCGGATCACCGGCATCCGACCCGAAACTCATGTTGACCACGGTGCAGACCGGCTTGGGGAAGCCGGCCAGGTCCACCGGCTGCACGCAGTCGTCCAGCGCCAGCAGGACCTGCGTGTCCTCGCAGACCAGGCTGGGGCACACCTTGTAGTCCATCATCACGGCGCCGGGGGCCACCCCTTCCACGATCTCGCCGTTGTTGAGCACGTCGTCGGCCCGCGCCTTCAACCCGCCGGCGGCGGTACCCGAGTTGGTGCCGTGCCCGGTGTCGTCGCCCGCCACGGGCGCCTGGGCGAAGAGGAAACGGTAGCCCACCTTGGGATGGTGGGTGCCCTCCAGGTAAGGCGAGCCCTGCAGGCGCACCGGCCGCAGGTCGCCGTCGCGGTCCTCGAACTGGGAGTCGTCGAAGCGCAGGTCGAACATCGGATTGGTGTGGTCCAGGCCGGTGTCCAGCACGGCGATCACCTGGCCGCTGGAAGAGCCGTCAGGGTTGACGCTGCCGGCGCCCCGAATTCCCATGCTGCGCGCGCTGCCCGGGCCGTTGGCGCGGATGTAGGAGACGCTCCGGTTCAGGCTCAGCTTGCGTCCCACGTCCACCGTGATGTGCCGGACGCCCGCCGTGCGCCGGACTCGTCCCACGTCCCACGAAGCCACCGCCAGGTGCACGGCGTTGATCAGGTCGGTGTAGCGGTTGGGCACCGCCACGGTACCCGCCTCGGCCACCACTTCGCTGGTGGTCAACTCGTAGGCGAGGCCGGCGGCCGTCAGGCTTTCCAGGAACTGGTCCTGCGCCAGCCGGACCGAGGCCCGGTGCAGCTCGTCGTCGAAGGGCTGACCCTGCTGAGCCGCCTGGTAGCGGGCGACCACGGTCGGCTCGGGGGCGTCCAGTTCCACGAAGATTCGGGTGACCTGCTGGGCCGGCAGCGAGGTGCAAAGCAACGAGCCTGCCAGCAGTCCCAGCGAAAAATATCGGGGGGTAAACATGCTTCCTGTCCTCCAGCGTCGGGTCGATGTCATGGATGAGTCCAGCCTGCAGCCGGTGCGCGGAAGAGGCAATGAGGGAAACACCCCAGAAACAGCGGAGAACCACCCCAAACGTGCTAGGATTCGGGGTCACAGCTATCGACTATCGTTTTTGGTTCGAAAACGATATTCGATAGCTGTGACCCCGGAAAAAAAATGATGTCATCGGACGCGGGTGACTGGCTGGGCAAAATTCCCACCGAGGATAGGCTCACTTCGGCGATCCGCGTGGTGCTCGCCTCCGCGGCGCTGCTGATCATCCTGGCAGACCCCTCCGAGCCGGACCGCTTCGTGGCCGTCACCTACGCCACGCTGAGCCTGTACACGGTCTTCAGCCTGGCGGTGCTCGCCGGAATCCGCCGATCCTGGCGGTGGGCGCGGCGCCTCTCGCCCTGGTGCCACTGGCTGGACGTGGCCTGGTACACGCTGCTGGTCGCTCTGAGCAGCGGCACCCACAGCATCTTCTTCTTCGGGCTCTTCTTCCCGATTCTGGTGGCCAGCTTCCGGCACGGCTTTCCCGCGGGGCTGGCGGTGACGGCTGTCTCCGCGCTGGCCTTCACCCTGGTCGCGCTGTGGGCGGCCCCGCCGGAGGCGGACTTCCCCTGGAACCGGCTGCTGCTGCGGCCCACCTACCTGCTGCTGCTCGGTTACATGATCGCCTACTGGGGAGGCCTCGAGATCCGGATGAAGCGCCGGCTGGCGCTGCTGAGCACGATCGCCACCCTCTCCAATCCCCGCTACGGGGCCGACCGCGTGCTGGGGGCGGCCCTGAACCCGATCCGCGAGTTCTTCACGGCCGACACCTGCCTGCTGGCGGTACGGGAGGAATCGGGTCCCACCCTGCTGATGCGCAGCTCCGCCTCCTGCACCGATCCCCTGCCCGAGGAAGTCGACCCGGGCCTGGGCGACCTGCTCCTGCAACTCCCCCCGGAGCTGTCGGCTGCCTCCGATCAACGGCCCCGTTGGGCCTGGCTGGGCCTGAGCAAGCCCTACCTGGCGCTGGACAGACCCGCGGCACATCGGCGGCGGACCGAAGCCGTGGCCGCGGCCCTGGGAGCGGAGAAGCTGCTCACCGTGCCGCTGAGCTATGGAGGCGGCAAGATGGGCCGGCTCTACGTGCTGCGGCGGCGGCGGCCATTCGGAGCCGCAGACCTCGAGTTCGCCTGCCAGGTGATCCGCCAGCTGCTTCCGGTCCTCGATCACATCGAGCTGGTCGACCGGCTGGCGCTGTCGGCGGCCGAGGAGGAGCGTACCCGGGTCGCCCGCGACATCCATGACAGCGTGATTCAGCCCTACCTGGGACTGCAGATGGGCCTGGCGGCGATCCGCGACCGCCTGCGGCGCGGCGGTGACGCCGCCCGCGGGGTCGAGCAGCTCATCCACACGGTCGACTCGGCGATCGAGGACCTGCGCCGCTACGTCCGCCAGCTGCGCAGCCCGGGGGCCCGGGCCGAGAGCCTGGTGGAGGCCCTGGAGCGTTTCGCCTCGCGCTTCGGCGAGCTGACCGGCATCGAAATCGGCGTCGAGGTCCAGCAGGACCTGGAAATCAGCGACCGGCTGGCGGGAGAAGCGTTTCAGATGGTGGCCGAAGGGCTCAGCAACGTACGCAGGCACAGTCAGGCGCGCCGCGCGGAAGTCCGTTTGACTCAGCCCAACGGACTGCTGACGATCGAGATCGCCAATCCCGGACCCGCCACGGCCCCGCAGTTCTCGCCCCGCTCGATCACGGAGCGGGCCGAGTCGCTGGGGGGACGGGTCCGGGTGCTGGCGGGGCGCAGGGGCCGCACCTCGGTGCGCGTCGAAATCCCGGTGGAAGGGAGGCGCGAAACGTGAACACGGCCCCGGAGGTCAAGGTGCTGCTGGTGGAAGATCACGCGGTGGTCCGGACCGGCCTGCGCCTGCTGCTGGAGAGCCGGCCCGAGATCCGGGTCGTGGGAGAAGCGTCGGGCCGCAACCAGTGTCTGCAGCTGGTCCAGCAGACGGCGCCCGACCTGGTGCTGCTCGACCTGGACCTGGGAGAGGAGAGCGGTCTGGACTTCCTGTCCGAAATCGTTTCCGCCTCCCCCGCCTGCAAGGTCCTGCTGCTGACGGCCTCGCGTGACGAGCGGGTGTACGAGGAGGCCGTGGCGGCAGGCGCTCTGGGTATCGTCCACAAGGAGACGGCGGCGGAGGTCCTGCTGGAGGCGATCGAGCAAGTGGCCCAGGGACGGACCTGGCTCGACCCCGGGCTCACCG
>JBFGHG010000585.1:0-3372 GCA_041578395.1 Acidobacteriota bacterium | reverse complement strand
CAGAGCCTACCCGATCGAGGGTGCGACCTCCAGGGCCTTGCTGTTCTGCTTCCGCTGGCGCTTTGGGACTTCGCGAGCAAGCGTCAGCCCGAGATCTCACCCTCCCGCCCCTCGACGATCGCGTCGTAAACCGCCTGATAGAGCCGCATCGTCTCCACCGCGTCGTGAACGCTCGCCACCGGCTCGCGCCCCTGCCGCACCGCAGCCACGAACTCGTTGAGGCTCGCCGCGTCCCCGGTCAGCTCGCCGCTGCGCTGGTCGCTGTAGTTCTCGGTGAAGGTGTTGCCGCCTGCGCGGTAGTGCTTGACGCCCCACAGGCCGTCCACGACTACGTACTCCCCCTTCCCGGTCAGCTCGATGCGGTCGTAGTTGCGCCACCAGATGCGCTGGCTGTTCAGCTGCAGCGTGCCCACCGCGCCCCCCTCGAAGCGGACCGACAGGGCCAGCGCCACCCGCCCCTCCAGTTCCCGGTGATACAGCGCCAGCTCGGACACTTCCCCGCCCAGCCAGCGGGCCAGGTCCAGGTGATGCAGGGCGAAATCGAGCACGTAGGCCTGCACCGGGCTGTCGTAGTCGCGCCCCCGCACCTCGTCGTAGGCGCCGCTGCAGAAGGAGCAGTGCAGCTGCGTCAGTTCTCCGAACGAAGGGTCGGCCATCAGCTCGCGGGCCCGGGTGACGCCGAAGCTGAAGCGGCGCTGGAAGTTCACCATCAGCGTCCGGCCGGCCCGGCGGGAGGCCTCGGACAGCTCCAGTGTATCGGCCAGCGACATGGCCGGGGGTTTGGGGACGAAGACGTGATAACCGGCCTCGAGCGCTTCCAGCACGATCGGCTGGCGCGGGCGCGGATGCATCTGCACGATCAGCGCCTCGAGGTCTTCGCGGCGCCACATCTCGCGGTAGTCGGCGTACCAGCGGCCGCTGCCGAACCGTGCGGCCGCCCGGCGCGCGCGGTCCTCGTCCAGGTCGCAGATCGCCGCCAGGCGGATGGGGGCGAAATGGAGGCTGGGATAGGTGGTGTGCGCCGCCATCTCGCCGGCCCCGATGAATCCGAGCCGGAGCGGCTTCACGACCCGGCCTCGCCCTCGAGGCCGGCCAGCGCCACGGCCAGCAGCAGGGCCCACTGCGTGCCCAGGTGGCTGTCGCGGGTGTGGAAGGACTCCGACACGGAGTGGGCGCCCCTGCCTTCCCCGCCTCCGTTGATGGCGATCGCGGGAATGCCCAGACTCAGGGGCAGGTTCGCGTCGGTGCTGCCGGAGCGGAGCTGCGGTTCGAAACCCAGATGGCGAGCCGCCCCGAGGGCCGCTTCCAGCAGCGGCGAGCCCTCCTCGAGGCGACCCGCCGGACGGACGCCCAGGGACTCCACCGTGACCGTGAGCCGCTCGGATTCCGGCCGGTTCCGGTTCTCCTCTTCCAGCGCCGCGCGGACGGCCTCTTCGAACTGCGCCACCATCGCTTCGAGGGCCTGCTCGTCCTCCGAGCGCAGGTCCACCGCGAAGGAGACTTCGGCCGGAATCGAATTGATCGAGGTGCCGCCCTGGATCAGGCCCACGTTGAAGGTGGACTTGGGCCCGGAGGGAAGCTCCATGCGGCCGATCCCCAGAATGGCGCGGGCCGCTGCCTGCGCCGGGTTGGGCAGCCCGAACGCGCCGTAGCTGTGGCCCCCGGGGCCGCGGAAGACGACCTGGAAGCGGCGACTGCCGACGGCCACGTGGGTCAGGCCGCTGCCCGCCCCGTCCACCGCCACGAAAAAGCCGGTTCGCTCGCGCAGCTCTTCCGTGAAGAGCCCCCGCACGCCCTCCAGGTTCCCCAACCCTTCTTCGCCGACGGTGGCCACCAGCAGAAGGCTGCCCTTCAGGGGCAGCTCGGCGGCGCGCACCGCGTCGGCCACGGCCAGCAGGACGGCCAGCCCCCGGCAATCGTCACCGATCCCGGGCCCGTGCAGCACGCCCTCCTCCCGCCGCACCCGCACGTCGATCCCTTCCGGAAAGACCGTGTCCAGGTGAGCCGCCAGGACGACCAGCGGCCCCCCTCCGGTTCCGGGGATCTGGGCCACCACGTTTCCGGTGGCGTCGGTGGAGGTGCTGGCGATGCCCAGGCGGCGCAGCCGAACCTGGAAGTCGGAAGCCCGCTCCATCTCCGAAAAGGTGGGAGAGGCGATTTCGCAGAGGGCGATCTGGGCCTCCAGGGTCTCGGGCTCCCGGGAGGCGGCGTACCGAAGGGCCTGCTGCAGGCGCGGGTCCTCAAGCAGCACGGCCAGGTCGGTACCGTCGGCGCTGCCCGCCAGGGTGCGGGGGCAGGCGGCGGCCGACAGAAAGAGGAGGAACAGTTGCAGCCAGACTCTTCGCGCGTCCTTGCGCTGGGCACTCATCCTTGCACCTTTCCGGAGCCCCGGTTCGGCCTGTTCTCAGATGGGCCAGTCCTTCAGGATGCGCTCCGTCTCCTCGGAGTGGCCGGTCTCGTCGCGCACCATGTCCTCGAGCTGCACGGCCAGGCCCTTGTCCCCCAGCTCGTCCGCCTGCTTCGCGCGGGTCGTGTAGTCCTTCACGGCGCGTCTCTCGGCTTCCAGAATGGCCTCGAGCATCTCGCGGTTGTTGCTGGCTTTGGGGACCGGCCGGGGCGTCGTGGTCGGCTCCCCTCCCAGGGCCACGATCTTGTTGGCCAGGTACTGGGCGTGGGCTTGCTCGTCCGGGACCTCGGCCAGGAAGAACTGAGCCAGTTGCGGACGGTAGGGGCCCGTGGCCTTGGCGGCGTAGGTCAAGTATTGAATGATGGCGCCCAATTCACCCGCCAGGTCCTGGTTCAACCCGTCGATCATTTTCTTTTTGCTCATACTCTTTCACCTCTCACTGAATCTCCACCCGCTTCAGGTAACCCGAAGGGTAAAACGTCAACAGAAACTTCTCCCGCGACCGGTCGGCGGCGAAGTCCGACCGCGCGGACAGGAAGCGCCGCACGGCCAGTCCGGGCCCGCCCTCGGCGTCGTAGCCGGGGCATCGCCCGAAGCGCTCCACCCATTCCGGGCGCTCGTCGATGATTGTATCCTGAACGACCAGGTAACTCCCCAACGGCACCAGCGGCGCGTAGGCTTCCAGCTCGCGCGAAACGTGATCCACGTTGTGGCAGGAGTCGAGGGTGACGATCACACGTTTGCCCGCCAGCCGGCGCCGCAGGGAATCGAGCAGTTCCGGGGCCAGCGTGTCGGAGGTGACGATCTGGACGCTCTCCTCGAGCAGCCGGCGGGCCTGCCGGTGCAGCTCCGGCCGGTCGCGCAGCGCCTCCACCGCCCCTTCCAGCCCCGGATTCCGGTCGATCGTGATCACCCGGGCGCCCGGATTGACCAGCCGGGCCACCGCGGCGAAGTAGAGGGCCGAT